>CAYLYC010000035.1:0-10061 GCA_964387715.1 uncultured Eubacteriales bacterium
GTGCTATGGGTTCGGACGCCGCCATTGAAGCCGCCGATATCGTTCTGATGGATGATGACCCGCTGAAAATTGCAAAGGCAATCAAGATCTCCCGTAAATGCCTGGGGATCGTGCATCAAAACATCGGATTTGCCATTGCCATTAAGATACTGTCCCTCATTCTCGTGGCGTTCGGTGTGGCCAATATGTGGATCGCCATTTTCGCCGACGTCGGCGTGATGATCCTCGCCGTTCTCAATGCGATCCGTGCTTTGTTTGTAAAAAAACTATAATCGGTCTGTTTCATGACGTAAGAAAACTCCGTTTCAGTTTTGAAGCGGAGTTTTTTGTATGAATCATTCAAATTAACGCAAACAAATTGGGCTGTTCGCAAGATTCGATCCTTATCATTATCACAACGGCTACTAAGCCGGTCGTCATGATTTTGCTGATGGGCACTTGAAACCAATCAAAATTCCGACTTGACAAAAAAGGCGCCGATGTGATATCATTTTGATATCACATCAATTACCACATATTCCGATGGGCCGGCGGTACGAATGGGATAATTCCACGCCGCCAAACCGGATGTAACGATGGCGTTGGACTCCCCATCCAGTTGATACTGACCGTACACACCGTCGTTAAAGGGGATAAGCTGCTGTACCAGGTTCAAGGGGAACAACTGCCCTGCGTGGGTATGTCCGGAAAGAAGAAGGTCGGTTCCTGCTTTTGCATTTTGCCGGTATTCCCTGGGCTGATGATCCAACGTTAACACAAAGCAATTGTCCGGCACGTCCTCCAGCAGTTCCCCTATCTCTTTTCTGCCGGTGGACGATTCTTGGCTTTTATCTTCCCTGCCCACCAGCGCAAAATCCGGGGCTATCATCTCAACCTGATCGCACAGCACGGTAATACCATTGGCTTCTATGGTTTGTTTCAATTCATCGGCGGTATAATCCCACCGTTTTCCTCCATCGGGTCGGTCGTGGTTGCCATACACATAATACACGCCATAATTGCTGTTGATATCCCCAAAACAAGCAAATACCTGTTCCATTTCCTCCCGGGAGGTATCGCTATCCACAATATCGCCGCACAGCACCACCACATCCGGATTTTGATTGCTGATTCGGGTACATACGGCGGTAAGGTCTTTTTCATCCAACGAAACCCCGTAATGCACATCCGCCACCAGCACCACCCGGTACCCCTCTGCGCCGATGTTTTTGGAGGTATAAACGGTATAATCGGTTTGCACCACGGTATGCAGTTGAAAATACCCACCAATCAGCAGGGTGACGGTAAGTAAAACAGGAATCACGCCGCTACCGTATACCTTGTTCCAAACCAAGTGTTCTTTCTGCCGGTGAGGGTTTGTTCCGGCTGTGATGCATCGGTTGGCCAGTTGAACCAGCAAGGCAAACATAACCAGATACATGGCGATGACAAAGCCAAAGCCAAACGACAGCAACGATGCGCCGCCAAACAATGCAAAGCCCCCCAGTTGAAGCCATTTTACAATCTTTTTGGATGTATCGATACCAAAAGTTTGCAATATACGGCTGACAAACCGATAAAGATAGATCAGCACAACTGCCAACAAAAGCGCCATAACCAATATGATCCAAGCCACAATATCACCCCGCTTTATTCCATAGTATAACTGTGTTTGCATTGTATCATTCCTGTCAAGTTATGGTTTCTGATTTCTTGATTGCAATTGATCATAAGGTCATATATAATTACAATGGAATTATTTTTCTGTGAGGTGACATGGATGCACAGCATTGAAATTCAAAATTTATATAAATCCTTTGGCGACGTGCATGCCGTTCAAAATCTATCCCTTCATGTAAAATCCGGGGAATTGTTTGCCTTTTTAGGGGTCAACGGCGCCGGCAAATCCACCACCATTTCCATTTTGTGCGGTCAACTTGCCAAAGACAGCGGATCGGTTCATGTTTGCGGCGAAAACGTTGACACCAACATGGGCAAGATCACCTGTAAATTGGGCGTGGTATTTCAAAACTCGGTACTGGATCAATCCTTGTCGGTAAAAGACAATCTTCGTTCCCGTGCCTCGTTGTACGGCATCACCGGCCAGGCATTCCAGATCCGTCTGAACCAACTTGCCCGGTTGCTGGATTTTGAAGATCTGCTGGGTCGCACCGTGGGAAAACTCTCCGGCGGTCAACGGCGGCGCATTGATATCGCCCGGGCCCTTATTCACCAACCGGAAATTTTGATTTTAGACGAACCCACCACCGGTCTTGACCCCCAAACACGCAAACATTTATGGGATGTGGTGGAACAACTGCGCCGGGAACACAATATGACGGTTTTGCTCACCACCCACTACATGGAAGAAGCCGCCAATGCAGATTACGTTGTGATTCTGGATAACGGAAAAATCGCGGCAGAAGGTTCTCCTCTGGAACTGAAAAATCGCTTTACCGGTGATTACATCACCCTGTATGGGATAACAAGGGAACAGGCAGAGGTGTTTGCCCTGCCGATCACCGAAGTGAGAGACGGCGTTCAGGTTTTGGTACCCAATACCGCCACAGCCACCAAACTGATTGTTGAATACCCCCATTTATTCCGGGATTATGAAATCACCAAAGGAAAAATGGACGACGTGTTTTTAGCCGCAACCGGCAAAAAACTGGAAGGGGGCGCACAAAAATGACAGGTTTAGGCAATTTGATCCGACGCAACTGCAAACTGTTCTTCAAGGATAAAGGAATCTTTTTCACTTCCTTGATCACGCCCTTGATCTTGCTGGTGCTGTACGCCACTTTTTTAGCCAATGTGTATCGGGACAGTTTTGTTTCCATGATTCCTGCCGCTTTCGCAGTACCCGACCAACTGATTGAAGGAATCGTGGGCGGACAGTTGCTGTCTTCCCTGCTGGCGGTTTCCTGTGTCACCGTGTCCTTTTGTGCCAATATGTTGATGGTGCAAGACAAGGTGACCGGTGCGAAATGGGATCTGACCGTAACACCGGTCAAGTCCTCTGTTTTAGCGTTGAGTTATTACATCGCCACCGCCATTTCTACCTTGATCATCTCGTTTGTTGCCGCCGGTGCTTGTTTTCTTTACCTGAGCCAGGTGGGTTGGTATTTATCCTGGCAGGACGTTTTGATGATTCTGCTGGACGTGTTCCTTCTTTCCATGTTCGGCACAGCGCTATCCAGTTTTATCAACTTCTTTTTATCCTCTCAGGGACAAATTTCGGCGGTTGGTTCTATTGTATCCGCCGGTTACGGATTTATATGCGGCGCTTATATGCCCATTTCCTCCTTTAGCGAAGGACTACAAAAGGTCATCTCCTTTTTGCCGGGAACATACGGCACCAGTTTGCTTCGGAATCACGCATTGTCAGGTGCGTTCCGGGAAATGGAGGATCTTCATTTACCCAAGGAACTGATTGAAGGAATGAAGGATGCCATTGACTGTAACATATACTTTTTTGACCAAGCCGTATCTACCGATACCATGCTTCTGGTTTTAGCCGGTTCGGTCATTGTTTGCATTGCCGGATACGTTTTGCTTCACACCTTTTGCAAAAAACGATAGTACCCCATAAAGATATGGGGGATTTTCTGCCAAGGATTCAGCCCCCGCATAAACGAACAAGGAGACGCTCCACTATGGATCTTACCTTTCATAATACCATTTCCAAAGAAGTGCTGTGTAACTATCTCAGCCGGGCGGTAACTTTTGCCGGTCAAGCATTATCCCCCGAAAAAACGCCCCACGTTGCCGACTTTATTCTGGATACCGGCGCCAAATACATTTGCCGTGCCGCCCATTGCTGGACCCCTACCATCCGGGATTACGCCACCTACCCCGACCAGCAACGGTTTATCGAGCAACTCCATGCGCAGGACCCGGAGGTCGTATTTGAGGCCTGTATTTTTGAAAACCTGACCAAAGAGGTGGAGACCATTCCCATTCCACCCTATGTATTTGAGGAATTTGGTCTGCCGGTGGAGGATCGCTGTTTTTCATTGGAAAAGTTATTGTTCCCCGACGGTCTGCTTTGGGAATTGATCGGCAAAGATGCAGGCGTTCCCGACCTGACCCAGACCGAGACCAAGATGTTCTTTTATTACCGTGCCTGCGAATACATTAAGATGGGCTTTGAAGCATTGCATTTAGGGCAGATCGAATGGATCGGCTACCACGACCCCGACCGTTCGGCCTATACCGACCTGCTGGGGCGGATCCGTGCCTTTGCCAAAACCCACGCCCGTCGGGGATACGTGATCCTTAACTGCCACACCCATGGGGATATTGGCACCGACGGACGGTTGCTGTTTGATTTTCATATGTTCCCCAGCCGTCCCAAGGCGGTGGGCACAAAAGCCCATGCCCCTACGGCCGATGACCCCCAACGATGTGTTTTGGAACACGGGCATCTGGATTCCATTTACGGCAAAAGCATGGGCGGCGTTACTTACAGCGGATGGGCTTGTGATTCTCTCCCCTATCTGGTGGAACTGGATAACTACGGAAACAATCCCGAAATTCGCAACCAGCCCGATGCTAAACGCATTGAAAGTTGGGGAATGGACGAGATCACCTGGTTTGCCAACCAACCGGACGCCTACCGGGGGGAATTTTTGCGTTACGCTTATGAATGGATGCGGGACTGTGCCCAGGGCGACGGCTTTTTTGCCATGCCGGGTGAGCGGATCGCCCAGATCTACGATTCAAACGGAGCGGTCAAAAGCCGTAGGTACTGCGCCTGTGACCCCGACGTAGTCCCCGGCGGCGCCGGCGACCAGAGGGTCATTCGTGCCCTTTGGAACGAGTAATATTCACATTTTCAACCGTCCGTGAAGGGTGTTTCCTTTTCCCGGGCGGTTGATTCATGAAATTCTTTTGATAAACATACATATTAGGGATTGCAAAACCGAAATAACTGTGATATAATGTCGTTCGTAAATCCCTGTGAACCCTTTGGAATGAAAAGACCGAAGGCGGAGGGGACTCTGGAGAAGCTCGTTTTACACGGGTGCCGAAGGTGCAACACCTTTATTGTTCCTAAAGGTGGAATCTCTCAGGCAAAAGGATAGAGTTACAAAATTGCTTATCAAAAGCTGTTTTATATCTTTTCTTTTTCGGAGCCACTGTATTTTGCAGTAGCTTTTTTATTTTGGAGGTATAAACATGGAACAATTATTAAACATCGTATCCAAACTCAACGCCTATCTTTCAGACTACGTGCTGATCTTTTTGCTGGTAGGCATCGGCATTCTCTTTACCGTCCGTACCCGTTTTGTGCAGGTGCGTTGCTTTGGTCAAGGGATGAAACAAGTATTCGGCGGCCTTTCGCTGCGGGGCGGTAAAAAAGAAGGGGGACTGAGTTCCTTCCAGGCACTTGCCACCGCCATTGCCGCTCAGGTAGGTACCGGTAACATTGTTGGTGCTTCCGGTGCGATTCTCATTGGTGGTCCCGGTGCGATCTTCTGGATGTGGGTCATCGCTTTCTTTGGCATGGCCACCAATTATGCCGAAGCCGTGTTGGCGCAAAAGACCCGTGTGCGGGATGAAAACGGCGAGATCCACGGCGGACCGGTTTATTACATAAAAGCCGCTTTCAAGGGCAAGTTCGGCACCTTCCTGGCTGGTTTCTTTGCCATTGCCATCACCCTGGCTCTGGGCTTTATGGGTACCATGGTACAGTCCAACTCCATTGCTGAATCCTGCAACACCGCTTTTGGTATCCCCGGATGGGTAGTTGGTGTTATCATTGCCGCCGTTTCTGCCTTTATTTTCCTGGGTGGTATCCAACGGATCGCTTCGGTTACCGAAAAAATGGTTCCTCTTATGGCGGTTATCTTCCTGCTTGGCGGCTTGGTGGTACTTGCTTTCCGCATCCAATACATTCCCGAGACCTTTGGCATGATCTTCAAATATGCCTTTACCCCCACCGCTTTTGTTGCCGGCGGTATCGGATATGCTATTAAAACCGCCATCAGCCAAGGGGCAAAACGGGGTCTGTTCTCCAACGAAGCCGGTATGGGTTCTACCCCCCATGCTCACGCCATGGCAGAGGTTAAAAGGCCCCACGACCAAGGTGTGGCCGCCATCATCGGTGTGTTTATTGACACCTTTGTGGTTTTGACCATGACCGCTCTGGTAGTGATTTCCACCTTGTTTACCGGTAACGGACCGTTATCCATTGCCAACGGCACCAACTACGCCGAATTGCTGTCGACCAGCGGCATCACCAAGACCAATGCCATGCAAACTGCGGTGGGCAGTATTTTCGATCAAACCGGCATTGCTGGATTGGGCAACATTTTTGTGGCCATCTGCCTGCTGTTCTTTGCCTATTCCACCATCATCGGTTGGAACTTCTTCGGCAAAGTGAACGTACAATATCTGTTCAAAAACAACAAGGTAGCTACCGCTGTTTACTCCATCCTTTCCCTTGGGTTTATCGTGCTGGGCTCTCTGCTGAAAAACGATCTGGTTTGGGAACTGACCGACTTCTTTAACTACCTGATGGTTCTGCCCAACGTAATTGCTCTGTTTGCCCTGCAAAAACTGGTTGTGGAAGAATCCAAAGCCGCCACGATCAAAGAATAATTTACCCCATAAGAAAACCCTGCACAAGTTGTGCAGGGTTTTTTGTTTGCTTATTATTTCTCCAGATTGAACTGTTCACCGCAACCGTAGTTTTCGTAAACGTAGTCAATATCCTTATCCCCACGGCCGGACAGGCAAACCAGGATGGAACCGGTCCCCTTTTCTTTAGCATATTTAATAGCATACGCCAAAGCGTGAGAACTTTCGATGGCAGGGATGATACCCTCGTAACGGCAAAGCAGGAAAAAGGCCTCCATGGCTTCTTCGTCGGACGCGGTCACATAATTGACCCGGCCTGCATCCCGCAGGTAAGCGTGTTCCGGACCCACACCGGGATAATCCAAGCCACTGGCAATGGAGTAGACTGGCAAGGGTTCGCCGTTTTCATCCTGCAACAGATAACTTTCGAAGCCGTGCAGTTTCCCTTTAGAGCCAAACTGCATGGTTGCGGCATGGTCACCCACAGCAGAGCCCCGTCCCAAGGGTTCAACCCCGTAAATGTCAACCGGGTCGCCCAAGAAGGGAGTGAACATACCAAGGGAGTTGGAACCGCCCCCTACACAGGCGCAAATGGCGTCCGGCATGATACCGGTCATTTCCAAAAACTGTTCTCTGGCTTCGATGCCGATAACCGATTGGAAATCCCGAACCATTTTGGGGAAAGGATGAGGCCCCAAGGCAGAACCGATGCAATAGATGGCATGGTCATATTCCTTCAGGTAAGCATCAAAGGCGGCATCCACCGCTTCTTTCAAAGTTTTCAATCCGTGCGTAACGGGAATAACGTTGGCACCCAGCATTTTCATCCGGATGACGTTGGGATGTTGCTTGGCAATATCCACTTCGCCCATATAAATATCGCATTCCATACCGAAGTAGGCGGCGGCAGTGGCAAGGGCAACACCGTGCTGACCTGCACCGGTTTCGGCAATGACTTTTTTCTTGCCCATGTATTTGGCAAGTAGACCCTCACCCATACAATGGTTGAGTTTATGAGCGCCGGTATGGTTCAGATCCTCCCGTTTCAGATAGATCTGGCAATTGCCGAATAATTTTGACAACCGTTCGCAATGGTACACGGGAGTGGGTCTTCCCTGAAATTCTTTACGGATACGGCGCAATTCATTGATAAACTGGGCAGAATGACAAATGGCCTCATAGGCATCATTGGCTTCACGAAATGCCGGTTCCAGTTCCGGCGGTAAAAAAGCGCCGCCGTATTCGCCGAAATAACCGTTTTGATCGGGAAAATTTTTAAGATAGGTATTAAAATCTTTATAATTCATAACAAATACTCCTTTTTTTATAGCAATCAAGCGGAATGAGGGGTGTTATGAAACGCCATCGTGAAAGTCCCACTGTGCATCCTCCTTTACAAATAAAAAAACCTGTCCCAAAACAATGGGACAGGAGTAGGATTCCTGCGGTACCACCCAAATTCGCTCCAAATGAACGCACTCAACGGTGTACTATCATACACCTGCCGCGATAACGTGCGGCATACCGTCGCCCCTACTGACCCCGATCGGGTGTTGGGTTTGCCCTCGAAAGTCCATTCACAAAAAACGCCCTGCCGCAATTCCACCGCCTGCGACTCTCTGAAGTAAGGGATAATAATTTGCTACTACTCTTTCTCATTGGTTTCTTTTTTCTTATTATATGCTCATCCAACTCCATTGTCAAGTGTTTTTTCGCCCTTCTCTTTTCTCTTTACTTTTCGAAAAAGATGTGATACACTATGATTACCACACAAATTAAATATTCTTGCATAATATACGTAAGATGTGTACATTCTGCCTTTGGTAAAAATGTATGCTCTATTTTCGTACGCATCTTTCGTTAGAAATGCATGAATACGGATTTAATTTGTGTGGTAGCAATGGGAGCGTTACATTTTTCGGTGTGTGTGACGTTACGTTGCACACACTTTTTTGTTTTTTGGAGGAATGACCGTGAATCCCCGGGTAGAAACCTATTTAAATCAAAAGAAAGCGGAACTTGAACAGAAGGCATTGGATAAGATCAATCAAGGAAGATGGGAAACCTACAAACAAGACGTGCTGATTTGCGCCGGACTGTACGACAAAATTTACGGCCCACAAAAGGATGAAGAATACTGTTACAGCGAGTTGAACCCCCAAACCGGTACAGCCCGTTACTTTAAGATCGTTCCCATCGGGGTTACCGACGAAGAATTTGAAGAAATTCGCAAGTATTCTGCCATTTCCTTTAACGAATAAATCCGTCACCTCTCCTCTCCTTTTGCATACCGTGGTAATGGACAGGCATGACTTGTCTGCCCGCTTTGGTGATCACCAACCAAACGAAAGGAGTAATCTTATGACGCAATTTTTAGATTCCCCATCGCCCCATCGCGGCATCCCTGCTCCCTTGCCGGAAGAATTGTCACTTGCCATTGCTTACGTTGTCTTCCAGCAAAACTGCGACATGGTGTCGTCCCAGGAAGGGTTGCATCGGGGCACCATCTTCCCTGACCTATACAAACCCTGGACCGGTAAACGAGGTGTTCTGCGATGACCAATCGGGAAGCATTACTGGAAAAAATCGCTGCGGCTCGTTTTGCCCAAATCGAACTGCAGCTCTATTTAGACACCCACCCCTCCGACAGTCGGGCACTGCGCAGTTTCAAGCAATATCAAGCCACGGCTGACAAATTAACAGCAGAATTTGAAGAAAATTACGGCCCGTTAACCCCCAGCGACACCTACGGCGACACCAGTTGGGAATGGGTCAATTCTCCCTGGCCCTGGGAAAATCAGGAGGCGAGTCAATAATGTTTATGTATGAAAAGCGGTTGCAATATCCCGTAAAAATCAAAACGCCCAACCCCAAACTGGCAAAAGCCATTATTACCCAATACGGCGGACCACATGGCGAATTGGGTGCATCGCTGAGATATTTAAGCCAACGATATTCCATGCCCTACCCCGAGGTAAAAGGCGTTTTAACGGACGTGGGTGTGGAAGAACTAAATCATCTGGAGATGGTGGGTACCATCGTTTATCAATTAACCCGCAACCTGACGCCGGAACAAATCAAAGCCGCCGGATTTGACGACTATTTTGTAGACCACACCACCGGCATTTATCCGGTAGCCGCCTCAGGCGAATCCTTTTCTGCCGCCACCATCGCCGTAACCGGCGACCCCCTGGCCGACCTGCACGAAGACCTGGCAGCAGAACAAAAGGCGCGTTCCACCTATGACAACATTCTTCGGCTGACCGATGACCCGGATGTAAAAGACCCCATCCGGTTCTTGCGAGCCAGAGAGGTTGTTCATTTCCAACGGTTTGGCGAAGCATTGCGCCTGACCCAAGACCGGCTCAACTCCAAGAACTTCTACGCCTTTAATCCCGCCTTTGATTAACGATCAACAATAATCAAAAAACCACCGGTTGGGGCACCTTCCTTACGGAGGATGCCCCAATGATATCCGTCCCTTTAGGGAGCGGGTG
>CAYLYC010000036.1:0-10041 GCA_964387715.1 uncultured Eubacteriales bacterium
TTTTGTGCCCTGGAAAGTTATACTTGTAGGAAAAGTATGAATGTTGTTATGCGAGGTGAGAAATGTGCCAAAAGGAAAGCATATATTGGGCAGACAAGGGGGCAAACATATTTTCGGCACCGTTAAGGTGGGTGAAAAAGGTCAAATTGTTATTCCCAAGGAAGCCAGAACCTTATTTCACATTGACCCCGGGGATACCTTGTTGATTTTAGGGGACGAGAACAGCGGCATTATTGTGACCCGTCCGGATGTGATTTTGGATGCCGCTGACCGGATTTTTACTACAATGGAGCGTAATGAACAATGAATCAATCAGAAATGTATCAAACACTTGGTATCAGCAGTAAGGTGCTTTCCTTTGGGGAATCGGTACTGGCTGATTTAAAAGAACGGTTCGAAGAAATTGACCAGATGGCAGAGTTGAATCAAGCCAAGGTGATTCATGCCATGCAACAAAACAGAGTGAGCGCCGCTTGTTTTGCCGGCACCACCGGATATGGGCACGACGACCTGGGCAGAGACACGCTGGAGCGGGTATATGCCTCCTGCTTTCATACCGAAGCCGCCCTGGTTCGCCCTCACATCACCTGCGGCACCCACGCCCTGGCAATCGCCCTTTCGGCCAACCTGTTACCGGGGGATGAACTGCTTTCTCCTGTGGGCAAACCCTATGACACCCTGGAAGAAGTGATCGGCATTCGGGAATCCCAATGCTCTTTAAAAGAGTACGGTGTATCCTACCGTCAGGTGGATCTGCTGGATGACGGCACTTTTGATTATGAGGGGATCGGCAACGCCATCAATGAAAAAACCAAATTGGTCACCATTCAACGGTCCAAGGGATATCAAATGCGTCCCTCTTTTTCGGTGGATCAAATCGGTGAATTGATCCGTTTTGTAAAATCGGTGAAGCCGGATGTATTGGTGATGGTGGATAACTGTTACGGTGAATTTGTGGAAGACAAAGAACCCAGCGACGTAGGCGCCGATATGGTGGTGGGCTCCCTCATCAAAAATCCCGGCGGCGGTTTAGCCCCCATCGGTGGCTATATCTGCGGTACACAGGCCTGTATTGACCGGTGCGCCTATCGGTTGAGTGCGCCTGGCATCGGGCAGGATGTAGGGGCTTCTCTCAGCGTCATGACCTCCTTTTATCAAGGACTGTTTCTGTCGCCCACGGTGGTGGCTTCCGCACTAAAGGGTGCTATTTTTGCCGCCAATGCGTATGAACGGCTGGGCTTCCACGTAGTACCAAACGGCAGCGAATCACGGCACGACGTGATCCAATCGGTGGAACTTGGTTCACCGGAAGGTATGATCGCCTTCTGCAAAGGCATCCAGGCCGCCGCCCCGGTGGATAGTTACGTCACGCCCGTGCCGTATCCCATTCCCGGTTATAACTGCGACGTTATCATGGCGGCAGGGGCGTTTGTGCAGGGTTCTTCCATTGAACTGTCTGCCGACGGTCCTATGCGGCCTCCTTACGCAGTGTATTTCCAAGGGGGGTTGACTTGGCCTCATGCCAAGTTGGGCATTCTCATGTCCTTACAAAAAATGGTAGATGATAACTTAGTAGAATTGGGGTAATCAAAATGAAACAATCAAACATGATCAAATTGCAGTACGTCTTGGTGGCGTTGCTGACCGTGATCGCCTTGGTATTGGCGGTGATGGGTTGCGTGGAAGTGCTGGGTGAAAATCATTACACCCAAACCGGACGGGCAGTGTTTACGTTGGATGAAGAAACCGCCCAAGAGGTGGATGAGTCCTTTGAAGAACTGGAGATCGTTCCGGTGACCTATACCTCCGGCGACTATGAATGTACGGTGGAATATACCCAAACCCAATGGGAAGCCCTGTCAGAGGGGCACACCATTAACGGGTATGTGTATCAGGATGAGCAGGGCAACACCTTATGCTTTGACCACGCTCCGACCGACCTGGAATTGCAGGATGCGGCAAAAGGATTGAGCATTGACTTACATAGTGGTTATTTTGGAAGCGCCATGGCGTTGGCTTTACTTGCCATTTCTCTGCTGATCATCACGGTGTATAACCGTTACTTTACCGCCTATGAAAAATGGTGGTTTATTCTGATCATGGCGGCCGCCGCCGCAGTTTCCATTCTGGTGCCGGAAGAGGATTGCAACGGGGTCAACGGCTTGATTATCATGGCGTTGTATCTGGCGGATACCTTCCTGAACATTTTGTGCGAACTGCTCATCTCCAAACAAAGCAAATGGAACTTTATCGTATCCGTATTCGTGGAGATCACAGAGATCGCCATTTGCCTGGTGCTGTCCTATCGGTTTGCTACCATGGCAACCACGCTGTTCTTCTGGCTGCCCATCGATATCATCAGCTTTATCAACTGGCACCGTCATCCCGACCGGGAAGAGGAAGACCTGACCAAAGTTCGGAAACTTTCCGGCTGGATGGAAGTAGCAATTATTGCCGGTATCGTGATCTGGACCGTTGTGGTTGGGAATTTCCTGTCCGGCTTGGATATCGCCACCGACTTGTTTGGCGGTAACCGTACCCTGGCAAACATCACCTGCTATCTGGATGCCATGGCTTCTGCTGTGGGGATCTGCAACGGGGTGTTTATTCTGTTCCGCATCCGGGAACAATGGATCGCCTGGTACATCTGCTCCATTCTGGAAGCGGTCATCAACATCCTGGCCGGTCAATACGTACTGCTGGTGCTCAAGGTGGGCTACCTGACCAACACCACCTACGGCTACGTCAAGTGGACCAAATACATTCGTCAGCACAAAGAAGTCATGGAAGAAAAAACCTTGTTCTAAATCAAGAAAAGCAAAACCGACTTGCGCCATGCAAGTCGGTTTTTTACTGTTGGTTACAAGACGCCCAACATATTCATCGTACCATATTTATGCGTTATTTTCAATTGACGGAATATACAAATATTTTCAAATATGTTTGGGTATTTTGCGAATTTACAAACAAAGAAAGATGTGCTATACTAAAACCAACCTAAAGAAAGGAATGAGACCAATGACCAATAAAGAGCCACCCGTTTCATCGAAAAAATATTAAATGAAAGAGGTGAGTCCCAAATACAAGTCATGCTGAGCCATTACTGAAACCATTTATATAGATCGTATCATCAACCAACGACGTAAAGGTGAAGACCAATGGGCTGACAAATTTTAACGTAAAATACCATTTCTGAATATTTACAAATAAGACCTTTGTAATAGAACCGGTATATAAATGTAATCACCTTCCAAAAATAAACCGCTGCTAAAGTAGGTTCAAAGGAGATTCCCAAACGCAAGTAACAGAAGCTGAGTTAGGTTCTTCTTGCACGGTAACATTACCAACATGGATGACGAGAATCCAAACAGCAGTCAAAGACATTTATAAACCAAACATGATTATTTTATCCTTCCAAATGATAAAAGGAGTTAGACCAATGGGCTAAATCAAGTCGTTTCATTTACGATGAAACAAAAGGGTACACAAATCGAACATTGTAATTTTCTCTGATACGTTTTTGAAAAAATAGTTAAAAACCAATCAACCAAAAAGCAATCGGCTAAAGACCGATCAGATTTAGGGAGAACTCCAATGCGCTAAGTAATCCTATCATTACAACGGTAATCATCATCATTGTGAAAGAATGGGCATCTAAACAAAGTGATACTTGGTTATTACCGCTGTTCAATGACAAAAAAATCAAAAAAAGGAAATTATATGGAAACAATAGAACAAATTTAAGACAGGATGATTCCTTAAAAAAGAGTCATCCTGTTTTATTTTGGCTATAATAAAACCCTTCCGGTTAAAAACACGGAAGGGTTTTTGTAACTTAGAAATTAGGCGTTAGCCAGACGAGCTTTCAGGTCGTCCAATTGGGTTCTCAGTTCGGCAGGCAAACGGTCACCGAATTTCTTGTAATGTTCTTCGATTTCGGCGGCTTCTTGCATCCAAACGTCTTTGTTTACTTCCAGAATGGATTTCAAGGTTTCGATGTCAAAATCTTTCAGGTCGGTGAGGTCGATATCTTCTGCATTGGGAACGTAACCGATGGCGGTCTTTTTTGCATCAACCTTGCCTTCGCAACGGTCGATGATCCAGTTCAGAACACGGATGTTATCACCAAAGCCCGGCCATACGAAGTTGCCTTCGTCATCGGTACGGAACCAGTTTACGTTGAAGATCTTGGGAGCTTTGTCGCCCAATTTTTTACCCATATCCAGCCAGTGTTGGAAATAGTCGCCCATGTGGTAACCGCAGAAGGGCAGCATAGCCATGGGGTCACGACGGGTCACACCAACAGCACCGGCAGCAGCGGCGGTGGTTTCGGAAGCCATTGCAGAACCAACGAATACACCGTTTTCCCAATCCTTGGATTGGTATACCAGAGGAGCGCATTTTGCACGGCGGCCGCCGAATACGATAGCAGAGATGGGCACACCTTCGCCCTTGTTGAATTCGTCAGAAATGCAGGGGCAGTTTTCTGCAGGAGCAGTAAACCGGGAGTTGGGATGTGCGCCATAGGTGGATTTGTCTGCTTTGTTAAACTTGGCAGGATCCCAGGGATTGCCCAACCAGTCGATGGCGTTTTCAGGCAGGTTCTTGTCCAGACCTTCCCACCAAACGGTGTTGTCGTCCATTTTGTGGAGAACGTTGGTGAAAATGGTGCCCTTGCGGGTAGATGCCAAAGCGTTGTAGTTGGATTTTTCGTTGGTACCGGGTGCTACGCCAAAGAAGCCGTTTTCCGGGTTGATGGCGTACAGACGGCCGTCTGCACCAATGCGCATCCAGGCAATGTCGTCACCAACGGTCCAAACTTTGTAACCCTTTTCTTTCAAATATTCGGGGGGAATGAGCATAGCCAGGTTGGTTTTACCACAAGCAGAGGGGAAAGCGGCGGCGATGTATTTCACTTCGCCCTGGGGATTTTCCAATCCTAAGATGAGCATGTGTTCAGCCATCCAGCCCTCTTTCCAACCCTGGTAAGAGGCAATGCGCAAAGCAAAGCATTTTTTACCCAGCAATACGTTACCGCCGTAACCGGAGTTCACAGAGGTAATGGCATTGTCTTCGGGGAATTGGCAGATGTAGCGTTTTTCAGGGTCGATGTCGCATTTTGCATGGAAGCAACGTACCCAGTCATCGCTGTCACCCAGCACGTCCAGAACGGCTTTGCCCACACGGGTCATAATTACCATGTTGAGAACAACGTAGATAGAGTCGGTGAGTTCCACGCCGATCTTGGCAAGAGGAGAACCGATGGGGCCCATGGAGTAGGGGATCACATACATGGTGCGGCCTTTGTAAGAGTCACGGGCAATATCGTCCAGTTTTTTGTACATTTCAACCGGGTCACACCAGTTATTGGTGGGGCCTGCATCTTCTTCTTTGCGAGAGCAGATAAAGGTTCTGTCTTCCACACGGGCAACGTCGTTGGGTTTGGTTCTGTGCAGATAGCAATCCGGCAACAGTTCTTCGTTGAGTTTTTCCAACTCGCCGGTAGCAACGGCTTCGGCGCGGAGGGCTTCAATTTGTTCTTGGCTACCGTCAATCCAGACAACTTTGTCCGGTTTGACCAAATCGATTTTTTCATCGATCCATTTTAATAAGGTTTTATTGGTGGTCATAATACGATCATCCTTTCAAAAACTATACAATAATATATTACCATAAAATTCCATGTAATGCAATGAAATGTTTCTACAAACCTGATGAAAAAAATTACATGAAATTTGTTTGTTTTTTTGTAAGAGTGCCTTTCCAGGAAGCGGGAAGAAACAGTGCGATCATGGGGAAAAACTCCAACCGCCCCACGATCATGCAAAGGGAAAGAACGACTTTGCTGACTTGAGAGAAATCAGCATAGTTGCCGGCAGGGCCGATCACATCACCCAGCGCCGGACCGATGTTGCTTAAACAGGCAATAACCGACAGAACCGTGGTGGCAATGTCAAAATTATCCATGGAGATAACAAAACAAGCACCCAAACCAACCAGGAAGTACAGTGCAAAATACACATAGGTGTTGGTGATGGTGGTCTCGGGGAGTTGTTTGCCGTTCATCCGCAGGGTGGATACCCGTTTGGGAGAGATCATCCGGCGAAGTTCACGCAACACGCCTTTGCATAAGATCATCACCCGGGCGCATTTGATGCCGCCGCCGGTGGAACCGGCAGAAGCCCCCATTAACATGAGAAAAACAATGATGAATTTACTCAGTTCCGGCCAGGTGTCATAGTTGAAGGAAGAAAAACCGGTGGTGCTGATAACCGCTACCACGTTAAAGGAGGCGTGGCGCAGGGCGGTACCCACCGACCGATACATGGAATAGGTATTTGCGGTAATAATAGCAATGGATACGGCAATGGTGGAAAGATAAAAAATAAATTCGTTATTTTTCAACGCTTTACGGATGTGACCGGTAACGAGCATAAAGAAAACGGTAAAATTCACACTAAACAGTACAGCGAATACGGTGATCACAATTTCTGCCGCCAGGTTATTATACCCGGCAATGCTGTTGTTTAATACCGAAAATCCCCCTGTACCGGCGGTTACCAGGGCGTTGACCAAGCAGTCAAACAAATCCATCCCGGTCAAATACAGACAAAGGATCAGCAACAGGGTAAGACTTGTGTAGATCAAGTACAAAATTTTGGAAGAGGTGGAAATTCTGGCGGTGAGTTTTTCGGAGGTGGGACCGGGACTTTCCGCTGCCATCAGGTTTTGTGCCCGTTCACCAATGGAGGGGAACAATGCCAACGCCAGTACCAGGATGCCCATCCCCCCCAACCATTGGGTGGAACTGCGCCAGAACAAAATGCTTCGGGGCAAGGACTCAACTTCCCGTAAAATGGTAGCGCCGGTGGTGGTAAACCCGGATGCGGATTCAAAGAGACAGTCGATCAACGTGCCGAATCCCCCCTGAATGGCATAAGGAATGGCGCCGAACAGGGACATGGTAAGCCAGATCAGCGCCACGGCAACCAAACCGTCTTTGGCAGTAAAAATGGTGTTTTTCACCTTCAGCTTCATCAAAGGCAAAGAGGTGGCAACCAATAACCCCATGGGAATCAAAAAGTAGGAAAGAGGATCGCCGTAATAGATGGCAACCAACAATGACAGCGCCATGTAACCGGCTTGGATAAGATAGATCTTTCCCAAAGTTTTCAAAATCAGTTTAATATTCACAAAATCCCATTCTTTCTTCATATAACAAGAAATCACGAACATTATACATCATTTGCAAAAAAACTACAATACCAATCCCATAAATAATTGGCGAAATCATTATTTTTTGTTTTTGCGGGTTTATCATTGATTTTGTTGTGGGAAAATGGTACACTATATGTATCAGTCCAATGTAAAGGAGAACCGTTTATGAAACGCACCCTTGCGTTCTTTTTAATATGTTCCTTGCTGTTGTTTCCGGTGGGATGCAACGACAATACCACCAATCAGGTGTTGACCATGGAGGTGGACGCCATCCCCCAGACCCTTGACCCGTTACTTGCGTCTACCCAAAGTGAAATATTGGTCATGCAACATTTGTTTGACCCCTTGTTTTCCTTGGGAGAGGAGGGGGAAGTGACCGCCGCTTCTGCTGAAGGGTACGCTTTTTCCCAGGATGGACTTACCTGCACCGTTACGCTGCGGGAGGATCTGATGTGGTCGGACGGACAACCGGTTACGGCGGCAGATTTTGCCTTTGCCCTTCGCCGGGCGGCAGACCCTGTGACCAAAGCCACCTGCGCCACGGGACTGGGCTGTATTCAAGGGGCGTCGGATATTCTGGCAGGAAAAAAACCGCTGTCATCCCTTGGGGTGGAAGCCAGGGATGAACGCACCCTGATCATTGATTTGGTTTCCCCCGGCAATAGTATTTTAGCGGTGTTGTCCGGTGCGGCAGGGATGCCTTGTCGGGAGGATTTCTTTTACGATTGCGGCGGACGGTATGGGATGGATCGGGAATCCATCGTTACCAATGGGATGTTTGCCATTCAGGGTTGGTCGGGAGAAGAACCGGATGTGTACATCCGCCTGACTCGCTTTGATGATTTTTACGGGGAAAGTCAGGTATCTCCTGCGGGATTATACTTTACCGTTGGGGATGTGGATACCCGGCTTACCCGATTATCTGAAAATAAAATTGATGGCGGCGTCATTCCCGGGGAACAAGCGGCTTTGTATGAAAAAGAGGGGTATTCTACCCTGTCCTCTGTTCAAACCGGTTATTCTTTGCTGTTCAATACCAAAAACGACCACGTGTTTGCCAATGACCAGTTGCGTAAAGCCATGGTGGGTGCGGTGGATGCGTCCGGTATAGCCGAATATCTGCCCTCTTACTGTGACGTGGCCCAGGGTATTACCTTGCCCGGTTCGTATTACGGTGTCACTCCCTATGTGAGTGCCGGCTATCAAATGACCGGCCTGCAAAAGAAGGCAACCGAGAATTTCACCCTGGCAATGGACCAGGTGGGTGCGGATGCGGTGCAGTCCTTTACCTTGCTGTACATTGAGCAGGATGGGTTGCGGTCGGCATTGGATTACGTGGTGCAAAGTTGGCAAAAAACCTTTGGGGTGTACGTCACCTTGACCCCGGTTTCCCTGTCTGCCATGGAATCGGCAGTAAAACAAGGAACCTTTGATATGGCGGTATATCCTGTCGCCGGACGGGAGGACAGTTCCCTTTCGGTGTTTTCCCGGTTTGCCGAAAGCGGCCAAGAGGTGTTGGGCGGATTTACCCAAGAAGAGTATGATGCCTTGCTGGAAAAAGCGGTAGCCGATGAGGACGGTATCGGTTATCAGCAGGATTGTGAAACCTATTTGCTGAGCAACGCTGTGGTTTTGCCCTTGTATACCACCAAATCCTTTTACGTGTTTTCAGAGGATTGCACCGGAATGGCCATTCACCCTTATCATCGGGGATTGCAATTGAAAAACATGAAAAAAGAGGGATAGGGGCGCATAAATCTCCCTTTGCCGGTTCATACTATTACCGACCAAAGCAAAGGAGATGAATTACAGTGTTAATGGATCGTATTGCATTGATTCTTACCATAATCGGCGCGCTAAACTGGGGGAGCATCGGTTTGTTCCAGTTTGACCTGGTTGCCTGGATCGGCGGCGGCCAGGGCGGAATCGTCAGCCGAATCGTATATACCCTGGTGGCGTTGGCTGGGATCTGGTGTATTTCCCTGCTGTTCCGGGAACGGGAAGAATTGGTGGAAAAAAAGGATTTGTAAACAAATTCAACGTAAAAACAGATTTCGGAAGGGTTCGGAATCTGTTTTTTATTTTTGTGTAGCAATTTGGGGGCAGATGGTGTATAATAGATCCATCTTGATAAAAAAGGTGAGACGGATGGAGTCCTTTGTATTTGACCGGGCAGATATTTTGTTGCCCAAAGAAGATCCCCAAACCTGGTCGGTGGTTGCCTGTGACCAATTTACTTCCCAACCGGAATATTGGCAACAGGTGGAAGCCATTGTGGGGGATGCCCCCTCCGCTTTGCGGGTCACGTTACCGGAGATTTATTTGGAAGGCGATGTTTCCGGGCGGATCCAAAGGGTAAACCAAACCATGGAAACCTATCAGAACAACGGGGTTTTGGAAGAATATAAAGACAGCATGATCCTGGTGCACCGCACCACCGAAAGCGGCACCCGAAAAGGAATTGTGGGTAAGATCCGTTTGGCGGACTATGACTATCATAAGGGAAGCCACGCCTTGATTCGTGCCACCGAGGAAACGGTGCTGGAACGTATTCCCCCTCGGGTGCAGATCCGAAAAGAAGCATCGCTGGAATTGCCCCATGTGTTGCTTTTGATGGATGACCCCACCGATTCGGTGCTTTCCGCCGCCCAACCGGACCGGCAGGTATATGATTTTGATATGATGCAAAAGGGCGGTCACATGACCGGCTGGACCTTGTCAGAAGAAGGGATCTTGGGGGTCAAGCAGGCGTTGAAGCAATTGATGAGCGGCGACGACCCCTTGCTGTTTGTGGTAGGGGATGGCAACCATTCTCTGGCCACC
>CAYLYC010000037.1:0-9888 GCA_964387715.1 uncultured Eubacteriales bacterium
AATCGCCCTTGAAGCCGATGGAACGGCCGTAATCCACCGCCATACGCATCAGCCGGGCAATGTTTTCTTGTTCAAACTTCATATCGGTGTTAAGCAGGGTTTCGTAACCCTCTCGGCCGCCCCAGAACACATACCCTTTGCCCCCCAGTTTGACGGTGAGATCCAATGCTTTTTTGGTTTGTGCCGCCGCAAAGCAGAAAACGTCGGCCGAGTTCGTACTCCCTGCACCGTTCATAAAGCGGGGGTTGGAAAACATATTGGCAGTTCCCCAAAGGCACCGAATACCGGTTTCTTTCATTTTTTCAAGCATATAATCGGTGATCTGGTCAAGGCGTTTATTGGTTTCCTTGATATCCTCTGCTTCAGGAACAAGGTCAACATCATGGAAGCAGAAATATTCAATGCCCAACTTTTGCATAAACTCAAACCCAGCGTCCACCTTGGCTTTTGCCTGTTCCATGGTACCCTTTTGGGCACCAAAGGATTTATCGGCGGTATCTCGTCCGAACATATCGGTACCTGCGGAACAAAGATTATGCCACCACGCCATGGCAAACGGCAGATGCTCACCCATGGTTTTACCCATGATCACGCGGGATGCATCATAGTACTTGAAGGAAAGCGGATTTTTACTGTGGGTTCCTTCAAACTTGATTTTCGGAATATTTGAAAAAATCTCCTTCATTTTGGTTGCCTCACTTTATGATTTTAAATAAATTTTTCAGGGTTGGATAAATTTCCTTGAATTTTTTATATTGTGTTTCATAGCGCTCCACGATCTGGGCATCGGGGGTTATTTTGTTTTTCAGTTTTACAAATGCATTTGCACATTCTTTCACATCTGCAAACTCACCGCATCCCACCATTGCCAACATTGCCCCGCCGTAACCTGGGCCTTGCTCTGTCTGCAACAACGTGATATCCATATTCAGAACGTTGCAAAGGATTTTTTGCCACAGTTGTGATTTTGCACCGCCGCCGCAAAGACTGCTGCTGGTGATGTTGATGCCCTGGGCTCTTGCGATCTCAACGTTGTCCCGTATGGCAAAAGCCACCCCTTCAAGCACCGCAAGAAGCATATCTTTGCGCTTTGTATCCATTCGCATACCTATAAACGTGCCCCTTGCATGGGTGTCGTTGATCGGACTGCGTTCACCCATCAGGTAGGGCAGGAAAAACACATCGTTTCTGCCAAGGTCCTGGTCGGTTATAAAGGACTCTTCCGCCTTGTAATCGTTGGTTCCCAGAATATCTTCACAAAACCACTTGTTGCAAGATGCCGCCGAGAGAATACACGCCATAAGATGATACTCCCCGGTTGCATGGCAAAATGCGTGTAGAGCGTTCTTTTGATCGACCGTAAACGTATCGGAGGAAATAAATACCGTGCCCGATGTTCCAAGGGATATATTGCACTTGCCGTCCAATATTGTGCCTGTACCCACTGCTGCGGCGGCATTGTCCCCGGCGCCGGCTACCACCTTGGTGGCAGCGTCAAGCCCCATCTGGGCGGCAACATCGTCAATCAGCGTACCCACCGGCTCATAACTTTCAAACAATTGGGGCATCTGGCATTCCTCTATGCCGCAGAGTTCCAGCATCTCTTTTGACCAGCATTTGTTTTTCACATCCAGCAAAAGCATACCCGATGCATCGGAGTAATCGGTGCAATGCACACCGGTTAGTTTATAGTTTATGTAGTCCTTGGGAAGCATGATTTTGCTGATTTTTCTAAAATGTTCCGGTTCGTTATTCCTGAGCCACAAAATTTTGGGCGCAGTAAACCCTGCAAACGCAATATTTGCGGTATACTGTGACAATTTTTCCTTACCGATCACCTGATTAAGATATTCCGTTTCCTGATGGGTACGGCCGTCGTTCCATAAAATAGCGGGACGGATAACGGCATCGTCATCATCAAGGATAACGAGCCCATGCATCTGTCCCCCCACACCTATGCCACCGATCTGACTTGCATCCACTTGCTCAACAAGTTCTTTGACACCGGATACAAAAGCATCCCACCAATCCTCCGGACGTTGCTCACTCCATCCGGGATTTGGGTATGAAAGGGAGTATGACCGTGATACAGTTTTGACGATTTCTCCGCAATGATCAACCAATAGCAACTTTAAAGCCGACGTTCCAAGGTCGGCACCGATATAATATTTCACGTTTTTCCTCCTTGTGCCTTTTTTATAAGTATAACCCATTAAATTTGACTTTTCTCGCAGTTTCTGGTATAATTTATAGACGGAATTTTACTTTATGGAGAGTCAATATGTTTTATCAATACAATCATCTGGGTTCACCCGATTATTTAAAGATCGAAAAGAATACAAATTTCTGTTTTCCGCCCCATCTGCATCAGTGTTTTGAGATCATCATTGTTCTTTCGGGGCAAATGGAAACAACGGTAGACGGCAAGAAGTTTGTGTTAGAGCAAAACCAGGCATTGCTTATTTTCCCAAACCAGATCCACGAGTTGAAGTCCACAAACAGCCAACACATTCTGTGCATTTTTTCACCAAGACTTGTTCAGGCATACACCACCAAGGTGACCAGCCGAATCCCAAAGAACAACAAATTCTGCCCGGACAGATATTTGATCGGCGGCCTTGAAAATCTTGGCACCGGCTCATCCTCCGCTGAAAAGAAGGGGATCTTGTATTCGTTATGCGGACAGTTTGACAAAATGGCAGAGTATGTGGACAAAAAGGCATACAGCGAAAAACTGCTTTACAACATATTCTCCTTTGTTGAGGATAACTTTAGCGGTAACTGTTCCCTCTCCAACCTATCTGATAGCATCGGCTACAATTACTCCTATCTTTCCCGCTACTTTAAAAAGATGATCGGCATTTCATTCAATTCCTACGTAACCCACTATCGCCTCAGCCACGCTTGTTACCTTATGGAAAATACCGAACAATCCATTCTCCAATGCGCTTACAATAGCGGTTTTGACTCGCTACGAAACTTCAACCGTTGTTTTCGGGAAAATTTTAAAATCACACCTACCCAATACCGAAAAAACATAAAATCATAAAACTGTATACCATCATCCTACACCGCCTGACGGCCCTTACATCACACTCTACAATTGGATAACCAACCACAAAAGCGAGGTGAATTTCACCTCGCTTTTGCTTATAGGATATTATTTTTCTTTGGGTCTTTTGATTTTATTCAACTGTGCATTCAGATCCAGCAGTTGCTCTTTTGTGAACTCGGCATTCATCATGCCGCCTGCCATGGTGATCAGCCGCAGCACCGTAAAGCCGCCCATCATACTCATCATATCCGGGGTCATTTCAAAGCCCATAACTTTGGTGGGTTCTTCCTTCTCGCCGCTTTTTTTACCCCCCAGCATCTTGCTCATCAGGGAGGCGAAGATCAATTTACCCCGAACCGTGGAAAGCACCGTGCTCATTTTGTCATTCAAGGACAAATATCCTTCGGGGGCATCCACATCGAACCAGTTCAAAACGGCGCCTTTTTCCCGCAGACGGTATGCCTCGTTAAAGGTATCCACCTTACGGATCATGCCTTCATCACTAAAATCGCCGGCAACGGCAACCAATTTGGTTTCCCCGACGTTGGGAACGTCGAAGTAGAAGAAATGTTCCTCGCTGGTTTGTTTTCCTACGCTTACACCGTTGGCAAACAGTTCCACTTCCGGAAGATTGGAATATACCGTAACCTTGGTAACATCCTCCACCCGATCGATATACCGTTTTCCGCAAAGGTGAACAAAGGGATCATCCGACAGCCATGCTTTATAAGCATAGAATGAGTCTTTTTTATACTTCCGGTCAAAGGTGACAAGTCCCTTGTGGTTTTGACCGTTTTCGCCCCCTTCAGAACGACCGTCTGCACCAAAATCGAACATATTCCATACGTGGGTTGCCCACATATAAGGACGACTAAAGAATTGTTTGATCAATTCTTCATGATAATGGGCTTGATATTCCTCGGTATAATCCCCTTGCATGGGGTCAGAGGTGTGCCAGTTCAACGCTTCACAACCGTATTCCGAACAACCGATGGGAATGGTGGGATGCATTTTATGGAACTGGTCAAACCAAGGTCCGTTCATATCGATTTCTCCGCCGTACCAGCCGAAGTAATGGTTATAGCTCACCACGTCCGGGATTTGCAGATAGGGGTCATCCATTTTGCACATAGAAACAGCGGCGATGGTGGTTTTTCTGGTTTTATCCAATTGGTGGCACAGGTCATTGAGGATTCTGTGATTTTCCAACAGGTCATCATCCGAACCGCCGATGGAGATTTCATTGGAAAGTCCCCAAACAACAATGGAGGGATGGTTGTAGTTTTGGATGACCAGTTCTTTCATTTGGGAAATGGTATTTTCCCGTGCGGTAGGCATGTGTTTGGAAATATAAGGAATTTCCGCCCAAATGACCAAGCCCTTTTCATCACACAGATCATAGAAATATTGTGAATGTTGATAGTGTGCCAGGCGAATGGTGGTAAAGCCCACTTCGCAAATCAGTTCCATGTCTTCTTTGTGATGCTCCGGCAGCAGGGCGTTACCAAAACCCCAACGGTCTTGGTGACGGGAACAGCCCCGCAAGGGATATTCCTCACCGTTGAGAATAAAGCCCCGATCCGGGTCGATCTCATAGGTGCGGCAGCCGAACCGGGTCTGCACACAATCGATCACCTGGTCGTTCTCAATCAATTCTGCCTTTGCATGGTACAAATAGGGATCTTTGCGGCCATGCCACAAATGAACGTTGGGGATATGGAGAGAAACGGAGGTAGCAGTCGTTTGATCTGCCGCCACCTGATTGCCGCATCCGTCGGTAACGGTGTAACGAATGGTTTGTTCCGGTTTGGCGTCGGTGATATATACATCGATATCAACCTTGGCATCAGCGCCCATGATTTGGGGAGTTACTGCCAGGCCGGGTCCACCGTAATAATCCAAGGTAAAGTGGCTGTCCTCTACGCAGACCATATTCACATCCCGATACAGACCGCCGTAGAAAGTAAAGTCAGCCATTTGGGGATACACCGTTTCATTGGGTGCGTTATCCACCGCAATCACCAACAGATTGGTGGCTTTTAATGCGCCGGTGACCTCCACACGCCAGGTGGAATAACCCCCATCGTGATGGGCCAGTTTTTCGCCATTCCAATATACGTCAGCCGATGAGTTTGCCCCTTGCAATTCCAGGTAATACCGTTTGGCTTCGGGCAGATCGGTTTTATTGATCGGTTTGGCATAATAGCAAGTGCCACGGTAATAGTCATTGTCCCCATCCTGCCCGTCGATTGCATTCCAGCTATGGGGCAGGTTTACAAAATCCCATTTAGGGTCAATGGCCGTGGGGACGGCATCGGCCATTTTGGTGAAAGACCATTTTTGATTTAAGTTGACGATTTGTCTCATTCATATACCTCCATTGATCAAAGATCCACGGTGTTGGTTGCACCGGGATTGACGAAAGAGCCCGATTGCAAAAGCAACCGAGCTCTTTTTTGTTCTAACTAAACAGTTGCATCTTCAGTAACAGGTTGGGGTTGCGTTTCCCCGTCACGGCCCAGTTCCTTGTTCATTTGAGCCAAGGTCTTTTTATCCAGATTATAAATGATACCAAGACCCACGTATTGGAGAATGGCGGAGAACAGATAGGTAGCCGCCACCAGGTAACGCATATTCACGGCAACTTCCCATACTTGTTGTCCTTCATTGGCGCCCACGTAACCCAATGCCACCATAATAACCAGCACCAGGGAAGGTCCAATGCCTTGCGCCAATTTACGGAAGAAGGAATGGAGCGAATAAACAACGCCCTCTTCGCGGGTTCCGTTTTTCCATTCATTGTAGTCAATGGCGTCACCCATCATAGCCCAGGATACGGTAGAGTAAATGCCCAGACCCAAGGCGAAGACCAACTGACAAACGATGTAGATGATAAGATCCAACGAGGTGTTGTTGGGTGTAACAACAAACAAGCCGAGAGCGGCAACGATGGATATGATAGAGCCGAAGGTTGCCAATTCCTTTTTGCCAAATCGGGCAACCGCTTTACGGGCAAGAGGGGTAAACACCATAACGGGAATCATGGCAAACAGTTGAACGACACCGGAGATCTGCACGTTCTTAAAGTAAGATTGGAACACAACGGTAACTGCGGTTGCCGCACCTTGCATACCGATAAACATACCCATTGCCGCCACGGTAGCACCCACTGCAGGACGGTTTTTAATAAAGTTGCCAAATGCTTTGAACACGTTGAATTTGGGTCTATCTTCACTCAAGGTGCTTTCAACGTCCACACGAATTTCGGTGTTGCGGATCATAAACTGGAAGCAAATAAAGCCCAGAGCACCCATGATCAAAGCGGCGATGAACACCCGTTCACCGATCAGGTTGTTGTTATCATCATAAATGATGAAGGGCAAAATAACCATAGGAAGCATGTTGCCGAAAATCGAACCGACAGAACGCCAGGCAGAAAGAGATGCCCGGTCTTTTACGTCGTTGGAGATCAGGGACAGCAACGAACCGTAGGGTACGTTTGCCACGGTGTAAAAAGCATCCCACAAAACGTAACCGCCAACAAAGATTGCGATCTTCGCAGCGGTGGGGGCGTTGGGGAAAGGCAAGAAGCAAAGTGCGCCGCCCACGATCAGACCAATAGACCCTGCCCAGATATAGGTCAGGAACTTGTTGCGTTTGTATTTGTGTTTGTCAGCGTCAATAATCGAGCCGATCAACGGATCATTGATGGCATCCCACACTTGCACGATAATCAACAAAAGTGCATACCACAGATCCAACCCCATATATTGGGTCCAGAAGATTGACATGGTGGACTTTAATGCAAAACTCATGTTGCATCCCAAATCACCGGCTGCATACGCAACACTGTCCCGAATACCGAATTTACGATGACCGTTTTCATCCACGTTGATAGGTTTCTTTGCCATAACATTTCCTCTCATTTCATTTTAATAATGGAACACGAAAAGTGAAAATATGCCAAAAAACTATCCAAGTTTTTCGAATATTTCGCTTTTTATTATATACTTATTCACATTAAATGTCAAGGGAATTATGATTTTTGCATAAATTTTCCGTGAATGAAGATGGTGATTTACATAATTTGATGAGATTTACTTCATATTCCAATAATAAAAAAATAAGCCGGACAAAACACGCTGTCCGGCTTAAAAAAGGTTATTCTGAAACTTCTACAATGCCGTTTTCCTTCACTGTAACGGTCATACCGTCTTTTACATAGGAAAGAAATTCATCCCCCAGGGAATCAACCACCGGCATGGTAACCCCCTCTACCCAAACGTCCGCAAGAACGGCGCCTGCAGCAGCCAGAGAGTCGATGGGATTGGCAAACAGCATACAAGCCGGGTTTTTCTTCATGGCACAAGCGCAATACAGCACCAATCCGCCGGTGGTAGAACCGATGGTTTGGGGCAAACAGAGGGCTTTGCCCAGCAAGGGTTTGCCGTGCAGTTCATCATTGTTTTGGTCGCCGCATTTCACTTCTTTGTCGCCAAATTGCAACGCCATTTGCAACGATGCCAAGGTATTAAAACCCTGGGTGGTAACCACAGCCGGTGCGGTTACCGTTCCGGGTGTCACAACTCTTCCTTGAAATTGTTTCATGATACCTTACCTCCCTTGGTGATGGCTTGTAAAATTTCGCTGTCGGTATAATACCGGGCGCTGGTGTAGGTGCGCAGTTTGTTGGAGGATGTAATGACCGGCATTGATTTACACAGCGGATTGTTCATATACATCAACGGACAAATGTAGGAAGTGACCACGCCGGTGGCTTTCAGCCGAGGGGCGTATTCGGTTTTTTCAAACTGTTCCAACACGTTGGGAGCGGCGGTAAGCACGGTGGGGATCGCCACCTTTTTCCGTTTGTTGTTTTTCAATTCCCGTTCAATGTTTTCGGTCCAATCCTTGAGTTGTTGCAATGAAAGATGAGGACAACCCACAAAGCACAGTTTGGGGGTGGCATCGGGATTTTTCCAGATCACCGGGTAATTCTTTTGCACCCGTTCCAATTCCTCGTCATCAATGATGTATTCTTTGGCATCCGGTGCGATCAGCGCTGTACCCTGCTCCACCGCTTCCGGGGTAAGATTTTCAATATGATACAGACCAACTGCGCCGTTGGATGCAGTTGCGGCACCGAAATCCTTCAGATAGGAACAGGCGGCATCGTTCAGTTCGGTTCCGATCCATTGGTCCAAACCAACCACGTAGGGCACGTCTTCCATCACCTTCATGCCGATGGCAGAGCCCAACAGTTGGGCTTCCGGTTTTTTGGTGGTTTGCACACGCACCACCCAAGTGGCCTTTCTTCCCTCATCGGTGAGCAAACCGAAATATGGAACGTATCCCACCAACGAACCCATAATATCGATAATGCCGGAGTTACGGTTACACCGTGCGCCCAACACCGAGTTGGCATACACGACCGCACTGGATTCCGCCCAGGACAGCACCTCGCCCTTTTGGGGTTTGTTCCCCACTTCATCCATGTAGCAGGTGCAGGTAAAGGCATTTTCGTCCATCAGTCCCAATTGTTTTAACTGGTCTTCATAAAAATCCTGCTTTGTGTACATAAACTTACGGAACACAAGATTCTGTAAAGCATTGGCAGGAACGTTTTTGTCCAAAGGACGGGGGTCTACCGAGAAGGTTTGCCCGGAGGCAACCCCTGCATCCAGGATCTGTTGCATCAGGTCATACACCGGAGACATTACCTTTAACCCGAAGGAGGTTACCAGATGATTATGCCGGGAGGTGATCGGAACCAGTTTTTCGGCATGAAAAGCATCGCCGTACATCACCAGGGTCTTCATCACTTTGGCAAGGGCCTCCCCTTTTTCGCCGTCAAGAATTTGTTGTTGTTCTTTTGTTAATTCCACAGAAATTCACTCCTTTATATCAATGGTTACAGTTTCATACATACATCCCATGCGCCCCAAATAACGGTACGCAGGTTACCCACGTGTTTCGCATCCCCAATAACATGGATATGCTTGGATTTTTTGGCAACCGGTGCAGGGTGATACCCTACCGACAGAATGACCGAATCGGCAGTAACGGTAAAGGGGTTACCGTCCTTACCCTTTAAGGTCACACATCCGTCGCCGATCTCACAAAGGGAGGTTTCCAAATGCACCGGCACTTGATTGGTGGCAAAGAAATCTCTCAGATAACTGGTATTGGCAAGGCAGACACCTTTGGTGGTAATTAAATCGTCTTGCATTTCCACGATGGTTGGCTTTTTGCCCTGCAAATACAAGTCGTAGGCGATCTCGCAACCGGTAAGGCCGCCGCCGATCACAACCACATTGTCACCCACCTGCTGATTGCCCAGCAGATAATCCACCGCTTCAACCGCTTTTTGGGCACCGGCAACCGGAATGGAATTTGCCACAGCACCGGTTGCTACGATGATTTCGTCGGCATTCAATGACGCCACGTCGGTCACCGGGGTATTCATACGCACGTCGATGGGATATTTTCCCAACTCCCGGATGTACCAGGCGATCAGTTCCCGATCCTTTTCTTTGAAGGAAGGGGCTGCCGCCGCCACAAACACGCCGCCTAACCGGTCAGTTTTTTCATACAGGGTAACGGCGTGACCCCGTTTGGCACATAAGATGGCCGCTTCCATGCCGCCGATGCCGCCGCCGATGATGGCGATATTCTTCTTTTTCTTTGCCGGCAACACCCGGTATTTTTTCGATTGCATGGTTTGGGGGTTCAGGGCGCAACGGGCAAGACCCATGGTATCGGTCAGATCCTGGGTATTGGCGTGTCCCTTGGAGGAGGAGAAATTGAAGCAACCGCTATGACAGCAGATGCAG
>CAYLYC010000038.1:0-9830 GCA_964387715.1 uncultured Eubacteriales bacterium
TCTCAATCGGTTTGACATTTGAAAGGAGAAAAAATTATTATGTCAAACCTATTGATTGATGAAATTACGGCATTATATTGCAGACTCTCTCAAGAAGATGAGAACAAGGGCGATAGCGACAGCATCGTCAACCAAAAAGCGATACTGACAAAGTACGCAGAGGAAAACGGCTTTACCAACATCCAAATTTTTGTGGATGACGGATATTCAGGCGTAAGTTTTAACCGTCCCGATTTTCAGCGACTGCTCGAACTGATGGAAAAAGGCAAGGTCAAAACACTGATCACAAAAGACCTATCCCGTCTCGGCAGAAACTATATCGAGGTTGGCAATTACACCGAGATACTGTTCCCACGATGGAATGTGCGGTACATTGCAATCAACGATAATTACGATTCGCTGTATAGTGAAGGTAACGAACTCGCTCCCTTTAAAAACTTGTTCAACGAATGGTTTGCAAGGGATACAAGCAAGAAAATCCGTGCGGTTGTTAAAGCTAAAGCTGAGCGTGGCGAACGTGTCAGCACACAGATACCTTACGGTTACAAAAAAGACCCCGACATCAAAGGTCATCTTCTTATAGATGAAGTAACCGCACCCGTAGTCAAAATGATATTTGAACTATGTGCACTTGGGAACGGCCCAAGGGTGATAGCAAATATCCTGCGTGAGAAGAAACTCCTCAAGCCGACCGTTTACCGTTATAGGCAAAGCGGTAGTTATGGTTGCATCACAGATACCAAAGATATCTACGGATGGAACGACCGAACAGTTGCCGGAATCCTTGACAACGAGGTATACCTCGGACATACGGTCAACTGCAAAACAACGGTTGCTTCGTACAAGGATAAGCGTAAAATTGACCGTCCCGAAAGCGAATGGTTACGGTTTGAAAATACTCACGAAGCTATTATCGACCAAACCACTTGGGAACTTGTTCGTAAAGTTCGCTCAGGTAAACGCAGAAGAACCAGTATGGGTGATGTGAATAAATACAGTGGTATCCTCTGCTGTGCCGACTGCGGCTCCAAGTTATACTTTGTCAGAGGGACTACGATAAAACCCGAAACCTACGGATTTATCTGTAGCAGATATCGTAAGCATATGGGAGAGGAACAATGCACACCTCACAGTATAAGGGAAAAGGTATTAGATGAAATTATTCTTGAGGAAATCCGAAAGGCAACCTATTATGCCCGTGCCAAAACACACGAATTTGTTGAGTTTATAAACAAAAAAAGCTCCTCCGAAAACAAGAGAGAGCTTATAGCAAAGACAAATGAACTCAGCAGAATGGAAAAGCGCAACACGGAACTCAATGCCTTATTCAAAAGACTGTATGAGGATAATGTACTCGGCAAGGTGACCAATGAGCAGTTCCGTATGCTCTCGGACGGATATAACACAGAACAGCGTGATATCCAAGAGCAGATACCGAAACTCCAAGTAGAGATACAAGAACTGAAAGCGGCAGCCACAAATGTAGATAAATTCGTGGATATCGCTTATAAGTACACCGACCTGCAAGAATTGACACCTGAAGTGCTACGAACCTTTATCGCTAAGGTGGTAATCCACGAACGCAGTGATAAATGGTCAAAATACGCCGAGCAACAAATTGATATTTATTTCCGATATATCGGCAACCTGACCGTGCAACCCGTAGAACAAGCGGGATAAAAGGAAAGGACGGACAGCCGAAACTGTCCGTCCTTCTCCCAAGACACCGCCTTACGCTGAAACATCCTTATGAGAAACAGCGTAAAGCAGTCCCTTTTCTATTGTGACTTATTCCAATCCAAGCAACCATTCAACCGATACATCCAGCACCTTCGACAGCGCCACCAATTCATAATCACTGACCTTGCGAAGTTGACCTTCCAGTTTTGAAAGACCGGAGGAATTCAGGTCAACGCCTTGCACCTGCAGTTGCACCAACAGTTCTTTTTGCTTCATGTCCAATTCTCTACGCCGTTGTTCCACCCGGCTTCCCACGATATTACTGCTTCCGATTTCTTTTTTTCTTGTTCGCATCGGGATCGCCTCCATCACATTATGTTGATGAAATTGTACCAACCGTATATAAACTGATTAATAACAAAAAGAGCATTTTTGAACAAATTGGATTTTCTCCATGGTTTCCTTTGTGATCGGTGGATTTATCCTTGCATTTTCCGGGAAATATGATACAATAAATATGTATTTATTGGAAAGGGTGTTGACCGTGAATCATTATCCCAGCCACAGTCAAAATTTAACCATGCTCACCGAATTTTGTCAGTTGAACGTTGCCAGCGGTGCATTTGGCAATCAACTGCAAAACCAGGTTGCTCATTACGATCTGTTTTTCCGAACCATTCCTGATGACGGGGGGTTCATTATTGCCGCCGGTCTTTCTCAAGTCATCGACTATTTGCGGAATTTGCAGTTTGAACCGGAAGATATTGAATTTCTCCGTTCTACCCAACTGTATAACCAGGAATTTTTGGATTATCTTGCCAACTTCCGTTTCACCTGCGATGTGTGGGCTGTTCCGGAAGGGACACCGGTGTTTCCCTATGAGCCGGTGATCTCGGTAAAAGGCCCGTTGATCGAAGCCCAACTGATCGAAACCATGTTGCTTCAGATCATCAACCACCAATCCTTGATCGCCACAAAAGCCAACCGGGTGGTTCGTGCCGCTGAAGGCAGACAGGTGTATGAATTCGGCGCACGGCGTTCCCACGGTTCGGATGCAGCGCTCATGGGCGCAAGGGCTGCATTTATCGGCGGTTGCTCCGGCACCACCGGCGTGTTGGCGGCAAAGGAATTTTCCATTCCCTTCTTCACCACCATGACCCACAGTTGGATCCAGGCGTTTGACCGGGAATATGATGCCTTTTGTGCCTACGCCAAACAGCATCCCAACGACTGCGTTTTGCTGGTGGACACCTACAACACCATTCATTCCGGTGTGCCCAACGCCATTCGGGTTTTCAATGAAATTTTAAAACCCCTGGGGGTACGCCCCAAGGGAATCCGCATTGATTCCGGCGATATTACCTATCTCACCAAAAAAGCCCGTCGGTTGCTGGACGAAGCCGGGTATCCCGATTGCCAGATCACCGTCAGCAACTCCCTGGATGAGGAGATCATCCGGGATATGCTGATCCAAGGGGCAAAGGTAGACAGTTTCGGCGTGGGTGAACGGCTGATCACTTCTGCCTCCAGCCCGATACTCAGCGGTGTATACAAACTGGCGGCCATTGAAGAAAACGGGGAGATCAAGCCCAAAATCAGAATCAGCGATAATACCGGAAAGATCACCATGCCCGGTGTGAAAACCGTATGGCGGTTGCTGGATCGGGATCTGGGCAAAGCCATTGCGGACGTGGTCACCTTAAACGATGAAGAATTGGATCAAACCGGTTCTTACGAGTTGTTTGACCCCATTCACACCTGGAAAAAGAAACGGGTGGAAAACTTTGTTGCCCGGCGGCTGCTGCAACCCATTTTTGTGGAAGGCAACTGTGTATATTCCTCTCCCACCCTGCCGGAGATCCAACGGTACTGCGCTTTGCAGATCAACACGCTGTGGGAAGAGGTCACCCGTTTTGAAAAACCCCATCACTATTACGTTGACCTTTCTCAAAAACTTTGGGATCTGCGTCAAACCATGTTGGAAAAATTCTCACTGTAAAGGAGTATGGCTATGAAACGTTCGATTGCTGTTATCATGTTACTCGCTATGGTTTTCTGCTTTGCCGGATGCAAAGACGACCCGGTAGACACCACCTCATCCGGTGTTACTTACTATGACGGTACTTCCACCACCGAAATCACCAAGGATTATATTGAAGAACAGGTAAAAGCCGGCACCCTTGAGGTGGAATACGAAGGAAGCGGCCATGATGAATTTGCCACCGGCCGGATCGCATTGAAAATGACCTCTGACCAACTGGCGGAGGAATTATCCCAAGGGGAACTACTTCGGGAAGTAGGCGAAAACTACATCCGTTATTCCAACGGGGGCATGTTCCTGTACTATACCAACGACGACCGGGCAAACGGACTGGCATCCATTGTGTATCCCGGCACGGTATACGGATTTGAACCCACCATCACCACCGTTAGCCAGGTGAAATCGGTGATGGGTGAACCGGCCACGGAGGGACCCGCTCCCGACAAAGCGATCCGTATGTTTTTATTCGGTGTTACCGACACCACCATGCTGGATTACGACTGCGGCGACCATCGCATTACCTTCTTTTTTGTGGATGGCCGCTATTCGATGGTGGCACTATACCAAGAAGGGCTTTGGATCTACTAAAACAAAGCAGCCACCGTCAGCATTTCTTCTAATAGTTCATCGTATGCCGGGGTCTCCTCCCGGCATACTTTATGGGATAGCATAATATCCACCGCCGGTTTATGAAAGGTATGGCAAAACCAATTTCGAAATCCGGTATCCACCATACAACCCACCGACGCTTCGGTGTCATATCCCCCAACCAGACCCAATAAACTTCCCATTTGCTCACAAAGGGGATGGGCATTTTCCGAACGCCATAGTATCTGGCCGTTTCCCGGATACAGGCAAACCCCATGGCGAAGGGAATGGGTTTTACAGTAACCGGTGAGAGCAACCGTTTCCGGTTCGCTTTCTGCACAAGGACCGGGATACCCTTTTGCCCCTGGCCCAAACACCCCTTGTTGTTGCAACCGCCGGCAACGACCGGCAAAACGAAAATCAAAATTGGCGGTAATATCCACCCCTCTGGCATTTGCCGCCCAATGGTTGGTGTCACCGCCGGATAACCGACGGATCTTTCCCCCGTCCACCCCGGCGCAATGACTGCCCCGTTCGCAGATCTCTCTGCCGTCCGGATTGACAAAGGGTATAATGACCATTTTTCGGTCGGAAAGCATGGCAACCGGGTCGATTCCTGCCACAAGGGTATGGGATTCGATTCCCTGGGCCAACCGCTCCAACCAGCGAAGCAATATGGGGCCGCTCACACGGTCGATGCCTAAAAACGTACCGGCATATAACACGCCGGGCGCAGTTTCTCTGCCCAGTTCCAAGGCGTAAATGCTTCTTCCTACCACGCTTTTTCCAATGCGTTTCACCCGTATCACAGGATGTTTTGCCTTTAACTGCCAAACTGTATTTTGCATATACGTAAAATCAACGGCGGCTCGTTCCATGGCGAGGATCCTCTTCTTTCTTGTAAATTCCTTCTGTTTTATACTATATTCAAAAAGAGGCGTTACTATGAATCTTACCGAAACCCAATTAACCTGCAAAACCGTTTTTGAAGGCAAAATTTTAACCGTACGGGAGGACAGCGTCCTCTTACCCAGCGGTCATACCGCCACCCGGGAAGTGATCGAACACAACGGCGGCAGTTGCGTTGCCGCTTTGACCCCGGACAATCGTTTGCTGATGGTGCGTCAATTCCGTTACGCCGCCGGGAAAGCGCTTTGGGAAATTCCTGCGGGAAAATTGGAAAAAGGAGAAGACCCCTTGGTTTGTGCCGCCAGAGAATTGGAAGAAGAGACCGGTTACAAAGCAAAGGCCCTTGAACCGTTAGGACACTTCTACCCCACGCCGGCTTACTGCCAAGAGGTAATTTATATGTATTACACCACAAGCATCTCCCCTTCTGCCCAGCATTTGGACGAGGATGAATTTGTGGAGGTGGCCGCCATTCCCTTTGAGGAAGTACTGGCAATGATAGATCGGGGAGAGATCACCGACGGAAAGACCCAACTGGCGGTGCTGAAATTAAAGGAGGTCCTGCAATGATCAAAGCAGTAATTTTTGATATGGACGGCGTACTGGTGGATTCGGAATACGCCATGCGGAAAGCCGCCATTTTAGCATTGGAAGAATGGGGCGTTACCGCACAACACCAGGATTTTAAACCCTTTGTGGGTGCAGGAGAGGACCGTTTTATTGGAGGCGTTGCCCAACTTCACGGCAAGGAATACCAAGTGGCGATGAAGCATCGTGCCTATGAGATCTATTTAGAGATCTGCCACAGGGACGTTACCTGTTTCCCCGGAATCCCCCAAACCTTTCAAGCCCTGAAGGATATGGGACTGGTCATTGCGATCGCCAGTGCCGCAGATGCTATTAAGGTGAATGCCAACATTCAGGTGGCAGGCATTGACCCACGTCATTTGGATGCTTTGGTCACCGGAGATGACGTAACACGCAAAAAACCCGATCCTGCCGCCTTTTTACTGGCCGCCAACCGGCTGGGGGTAGACCCAAGCCAATGTGCGGTGGTGGAAGATGCAGTGAACGGTATTCAGGCGGCGCTTTCTGCCGGCATGGCCGCCATTGGCATCCCCTCGTATTTTACACCGGAAGTTCTCACCCAGTCGGGCGCACACGCTGTTGCCCATGAGACCCGGCAAGTCCCGGATGTGATACAAGCGCTCAACTCACATCACGATATATAACAACGCCAACATGAGAAGCGGGTCGGTATCTTCCGCATTCAGCAGTGCCAGTACCATCAGCACCAAGGTGGTATCCTTACCCTCAAACATGGATCTTAGATTGAGCATATCCAAAAATCCACGACGGGGACCGGGCCCTGCCACAGGACGGGCCGGTTCAGATTGTGGCGTTGCATTGGATGCCAGAGTATTTTTGGCACGGCGTTGCATTTCCATGACCCGTTTTTCCGCTTCCCGTTGCATTTTTGCAAAATCATTACCCGACATTCCACCGGAAGCCATAAACCTCACCTACAATATGCCCGCCTCTTTCACCGCAGGCAGAATTTGAATCAAGCGCAGTATCTTCACCGCATCATCCACCCGTTTTTGCCGTTGCTGTGATAAATGGGGGCGTATGGCTAACAATAAACCGGTGCGATGGTCTTGCTGTGTGTTTTTTAGCAGAGATGCCATTTTCATCAATCCTGCGATCTCGCCGGATGAAATACCGGCGGTTTGATCGGCGCCGGCAGATGCAGGTTGGGCGGCACCCTCCCCCATCAATGCCGTTGCCATGGTTTTGAGTTGCTCCATTCCCTCCGGGGAATTCAGCAAACCGGTTATCATTGACGACAGGTCTTCCACGGTAGCCCTCCTTACTCAGGGTGAGCATTCAAACCCGAACCCCGTTATTGTTAAAATACTTGGAAATACATATAGGGTTTAAGTTATATGTTTGACTTACCCATTTGTTTTAAAAACGCCTTTGCCATAGGAGAATTGAGCAGTTGTTCCATTTTTTCTTTGTCATTTAACACTGCCTGTACTTTTGCCATATCTTCCCGGCTCAAAGACGAGGTCAGTTTTTTTACATCCCCGGAATCGATGGCCTGTTTCACCAGATTGGGGTCTACCGATGAACCCCTGAATTGTTTGGTAAAATCGTTCATAATACATCACCTTTATTACAATATATGAGGAGGAAAATCATTCTATGCGAATCCTTGTTTTTTCAGATGCCCACGGAGATATCAACGGAATGATGACCGCCATAGAAGACCAACCTGCCGCCCATACCATTCTATTCCTGGGGGACGGAATCGGTGCCATAGAACATCTGACCCGGCAATATCCCGATCGGAGGTTTTATGGGGTGCGTGGCAACTGTGATCTTGCCAGTATTGAACAAACCACCCGTCTGCTGGAGTTGGGGGGCAAACGGATCCTGATGACCCACGGACATGAATACAACGTAAAGTTCGGCACCCAAGGGTTTATTCAATCCGCCAAGCGAAATCAATGCCATATTGGGGTGTACGGACACACCCACATCCCCGAAGTCCGGTATGAGGACGGCTTATTTGTGATGAATCCCGGCTCTATTGCCCGGCGAAACAGCCACACCTACGGATTTATTGATATCACCCCCGGCGGTATTACTGGCAATATTGTGCATTTATAAAAGCAAAAAGGATGAGGAACACGCCTCATCCTTTTGTTTTTATCCCATGTATCTGTGTGGGCCATAGGGGAATATATAACCACTATAATATTCCGTTGGCCACGGATAATAATAAAACCAAAACCGAACACAATTCAAATTCTCGGTTGAAAAAACGGTGCGATCCCCTACCGAATATTTTAAGATCGCCAACGCATCTGCTGCGTTAACGGTATAATCCTTGATTACGTTAGCAAAGAACGGGGAGTTATACTGACAATAGGTAAGCAAATTCTCCGAAGTTGTGGCGTATTCCTCAAGTGTTCCTGCTTTCAAATGGTCGGTAAGTGTGCTCTCCCAGCGTACCGTTGGCCATGTTTCTTCGTCACCGGAAAACATCACACATTGTATATTTCCGTAGACTGCAAAATTCAGCGCAAATAACGCATCTACTGCATTCACTTTGCCGTCCAGATTTGCGTCACCCAACATGGCTTTGGGGATATCATCCGGTGTGATCTCGCCGCTTTCAACCATGTTTTTCCAATATGTCATGGAACCGTGGTATACTCCCGTATATAAGAAATCGATATCTTCAACCCGATAGCCATTCTCTGTCACGATCGACTCTGCATTCGACGGGATGGAAAAAGCAATCAAACTCACAAAAGCCATAAATAACGCTATCATTTTTTTCATAAATATCCCTCCTTCGTTTATTCCACACTATAACTGCGGTGGTAAGGGGTAAAACCTTTCATATAAACATTGCGATTGGTGTCCGATTGGAACTGAACACCAGTTTGCTGATTACGCCACATCGGTGGGAGTGACCGTGACAGGGCCAAGGCCGAACCTATAACCATCATAATATTCCGTTGGCCATGGATAATAGAAAAACCAATGTTTAAGCCCTGATAAATCCTGGGTTGAAAAAACGGTGTGATCCCCAACCGAATATTTTAAGATCGCCAACGCATCCGCTGCGTTGATGGCATTGTCTTTATTGACGTTGGCAAAAAACGGGGAGTTATACTGACAATAGGTGAGCAAATTCTCCGAAGTTTTGGCATATTCCTCAAGTGTTCCTGCTTTCAAATGGTCACTCAGTATGCCTTCCCAGCGTATCGTTAGCGGCGTTGTTGCACCGATGGAAAACGCAAGGCATTGTATATTTCCGTAGACTGCAAAATTCAGCGCAAATAACGCATCTACTGCATTCACTTTGCCGTCCAGGTTTGCGTCACCCAACATGGCTTTGGGGATATCATCCGGTGTGATTTCACCGCTTTCAACCTTGTTTTCCCAATATGTCATGGAACCGTAGTAGATTCCTTCCTCAAAGAAATCAAAATCTTCAACCCGATAACCATATTTTGTGGTAATCGCAGTTGCGTTCGCCGGGATGGAAAAAGCAAATAAGCAGACAAAAACCATAAATAACGATATCATTCTTTTCATAACAATTCCTCCTGTCGATAAATAGTCGCATCGATAATATACGAATAACCGTATTCATCGGCTTGAACATGAAACACCGATTTGTTGATTACCCCACATCGATGGTGGTGGATTTATGAATTTTTTACCAGGTTTTCTCACCTTTATAATACTTCATTTGGTCATATTCGTATGCCGTCAATTTATAATAGAAGCCCGGATACCACTCGCCCGGCCAAACATAATAGGCAAATCCCCGGTCTCCCGGTTCCATATTCTGGCGGGTAAATTCATCTCGTTTTCCTACTGCATATTGCAAAATTTGCAAAGCATCGCCGGCATCAGAAACATAATCGTTGTTGGTATCCCCCAAAATCGCAGCATTCGTCCCATAATACCAGGCCGCCATTTTATATTTATGAGCTTTGGGATTATTGATATCATATCTACTATAATAGTTTACATAAAACTTCTCTCTCACATAGGAAGAATCACCGGCATACTTGCATCCCCTTAC
>CAYLYC010000039.1:0-9727 GCA_964387715.1 uncultured Eubacteriales bacterium
GGTAGCCGTATGCCTTGCCGATGGAGCCGTTTTAATCCGCCCAGGAATCCCAGATTTTGCTGTTCAGGTCATGGACGTTGTTGGATTTCTTTTGCCAGATCCACAAGATCTCATCAATGGCGGCGTTGAAGTTGGTTTTGCGCAGGGTCATTAAGGGAAATTCCTTGGAAAGATCATACCGGTCTACAATACAAAACTTTTTAACCGTATGAGCGGGTGTTCCGTCCTCCCAACGGGGACGCACCGGCAGATGGGTGTCCCAGGCACCGTTTTCTAAAATTTCTTTGCAATTTTCAATAAACAATGTATCTGCATAGGACATAGGTCATTCTCCTTTCGGTGGGGTGTTCAGTTCATCTAACGTTAAGGCAAACGCCGGTAGGTATTCATCCATAAATATGGCAACCTCCGGCAGATCCATATTTGCCAGGGCTTTTTCGGTTGCCCGTTTGGCAGAGGTGAACTCGTGATTGCCCATTTTTTCTTCTTCCATACATTTGATCAGCGCCGACAGCTTGTCCGCCCCTTTGCACAGTTTCCAAAGGTATTCATCTCCGGGTGCGGGGGTGAGCAGACCGGTGTATTCCTCCTGCATTTCCTCCGGCAGCATGGAAAGAAGTTTGCCGGCGGCTTCCTGCTCCATCTGTTTGTAGGAATCACGCAATGCCGGATCATGATATTTTACAGGGGTAGGCAGGTCACCGGTAATGATCTCGGTGCTGTCATGAAACAAACCGATCAACCCGGCACGTTCCGCATTGACCGTGCCGCCGCACCGTTTGTTGGAGATCAGCGCAAGACAGTGGGTAATTGCGGCAACCTCCATGGCGTGTTCACTTAAATTTTCCGATTGGGTGTTACGCATCAGCGCCCAACGGTGGATATATTTCATGCGGAACAGCATGGCAAAAAAAGGGTATCCCACGAAAAATCCCTCCTACATCAAGAGTATAAAATATTATACCATACTATTATGATGGATGCAATTCTATTTTTTGCAAAAACAGGGTGGGGAATTCCAAAAAACGGTTGAAAGCCCGGGGACGGGTATGGTATAGTAAAATGTAAGAAATTTCAGGAGGAACAAGGTATGTTTATAAAAAAACAGCAATCATCTCCTTTGTGTCATCATAGGGAACGGTACGGCGCGGCTTTTTGGTTGGCGTTTTTGGCGGCTTGTGCCATTTTTATTCCCTTTATGATAGAGGATGGGGGATATTTTCTGTTTTACGGCGACTTTAACGTACAACAAGTTCCTTTTTATAAATTGGCGCATCAAGCGGTACGGGAAGGGAATTTCGGTTGGCATTTCGGCACGGATTTAGGAGCAAATTTTATTGGCTCTTACAGTTTTTATTTGTTGGGCAGTCCCTTCTTTTGGCTGACCATTCCGTTCCCCAACGATTTTGTTCCCCATTTAATGGGACCCCTTCTGATTTTGAAATTCGCTTGTGCCTCTCTAACGGCGTATGCTTTTTGCAGCCGGTTTGTGAAAAACAAAAACTTTGCGGTGATCGGCGGATTGCTCTATGCTTTTTCCGGCTTTTCGGTGTACAACGTGTTTTTCAATCATTTTCACGAAGCCATCATCTACTTCCCCTTGTTGCTGTTATCCTTGGAATGGTTGATGTGTCGTGAGCGGTATTGGCCTTTTATTGTGATGGTGGCGTTGTGCGCACTGTCCAATTACTATTTCTTCTTTGGTATGGTCCTGTTTACCGTGATCTACTTTTTGGTTCGCATCACGTCCCCGGATTGGGATATGTTCCGCCGTCGGGCGTGTATCAAACGGGACGTGGGTCGGTTTGCTGTGTTGTTGGCAGAAGCGGTGTTGGGTTTGCTGCTCAGCGCTGTGCTGTTGTTGCCGGCTGTGATGGCCATAACCGATAATACCCGTATCGGCAGTTATCTTACCGGTTGGAACGGTGTGGTGTATAGCCGCAGTCAGATCTACAGCTATATTCTGCAATGCTTTTTCTTCCCGCCGGATCTGCCTGCCCGGCCGGTGTTTTTCCCGGATGCGGATGTAAAATGGTCGTCGGTTGCCGGTTGGCTTCCGGTATTTGGTATGACCGGTGTGTGTGCGTGGATGGCTTCCAAGAGAAAAAGTTGGCAAAAACGGTTGATTACAGTATCCGCAATTTTTGCCTTTGTTCCCATTTTGAACAGCGCCTTTTCTGCCTTTAATTACAGTTACTATGCCCGTTGGTTTTATATGCCCATTCTCATTATGGTGTTGATGACCGTGATGGGGATGGAGGACCGGGAGGTAGAGTGGAACGTGGGTTGGAAATGGTCTGCCGGTATCACCTTGTCCTTTGTTTTGCTGGTGGGTCTGTTTCCCCAGGGGCAGGATGACCAAGGGAATTTCACCGGATTTGGCTTGTATAGCGAGGATTATGCCGACCGGTTTTTAGTCACCTGCTTGATTGCCGTGGTTTGCCTGGTGCTTACGTTCCTGCTTTTGTTTGTGAAAAAACGGTGGACAAAAGATTTTTCACGGGTGTCCATTGCCTTGATCCTGGTGGTGTCGGTGGTGTATTCCTCCTACTTCATCAGCATGGGCAAAACCAGTTCCTATGACCCTGACGATTTTATCATTCCTCATTTGTTGGAGAATGAGGAAATGGTGTTAGAAGATGCAGACGGTGAGGAAAAACCCAGTTACCAAATCGACGATGTGCGGATCGATGTGTACGAGAGCATGGATAATACCGGGATGTTCCTTGGTATGAGCAGTATCAATGCCTTCCATAGCATTGTGCCCGGCTCGGTTATGGAATTTTACAACTTTGTAGGGGTGGAGCGCACCGTGGCATCACGTCCCTACGTTACAGATTTCGCCTTGCGTAGTTTTTTGTCGGTAAAATATTTGCTGGATTATGCCGATGATTCCCAGTCCTTCCAGGATGATTACGGTACAAGCAAAATGCCGGGCTGGTCGGTGTATTCCGGTGTCAGCCAGGATGAATTGACCTATGATAAGGAAGATACCAAACAAAACGGTTACTATATTTACCAAAATGATTACTTCATTCCCTATGGGTTTACCTATGATTATTACATGACCCGGGCGTATGCAGATACCCTCACCCAGGATGAACGTCAGGAGATGTTGCTGAAAGCCATGGTGCTGGATGAGGAGCAGGTGGAAAAGTACGGCGATATGCTTACCGATCTGGAATCGGAGGATGTGGACTATGCCAGTGAACTCACCTACCAATTCTATTATAACAATTGCCGGGATCGGGCGGCAAACGCTTGTCATCGTTTTGAAACCACGCAAAATGGTTTTACCGCAAAAATCGTGTTAGAAAAGGATAATCTGGTGTTTTTCAGTATTCCTTACGATGCCGGTTGGTCGGCAACGGTGGACGGTAAACCGGTGGATGTGGAAAAGGTCAACGTGGGCTTTATGGCAGTTCCGGTATCGGGAGACGGTCAGGAACACACCATTGAATTTACCTATGAGACCCCCGGGCTGGAAATCGGGATGATCGTTTCCGGCTGTGCGCTGTTGCTCACCGCTCTGTTCTTGTGGCTGATAACAAGAAAAAAAGGGGAACCCATTCCCTGGACACTCAATCAACCGGAGGAAGAACCGGTAGAAGTGGATGAAGATGAACAGGAACAACCGTTGCCGGAGGAACCGCCTACGGATCATGGTTTAGAGAACGACCCCCAGGAAGGAGAGGGATAAGAATGGCTGTATTGTACGTGGTAGTGCCCTGTTACAATGAAGAAGCGGTTTTGCCGGAAACCACCCGGCGTTTAACCGCAAAATTAAATGAACTGATCGCCGCCGGCGTGTGTGACGGCGCAAGTCGTATCTTATATGTGGATGATGGCAGTAAGGATCAAACCTGGCAACTGATCGAACAGTTTCATGCCCAAAACCCGTTGGTGACCGGGGTGAAACTGGCTCACAACCGGGGACATCAAAACGCGCTGTTGGCGGGGCTCATGGTAGCCAAGGATCGTTGCGATTGCGCCGCTTCTATGGATGCAGACTTGCAGGACGACGTGAACGTGCTGGACGGGTTTATGGAAAAATTCGCCGCCGGATGCCATGTGGTGTACGGTGTGCGCAGTGACCGGCAGGCAGACACCGGCTTTAAGCGAATCACCGCCCAAGGGTATTACAAAGTGTTGGATAAACTGGGAGTAGAAGTGGTGTATAACCATGCAGATTGCCGTCTGCTCAGCCGCCGGGCGTTAGAGGAGTTATCCCGTTATAAGGAGACCAACCTATTTTTGCGGGGAATGGTGCCCCACATGGGTTTTCAAAGCGACGTTGTGTATTTTGAACGGGCACAGCGGTTCGCAGGGGAGAGCAAATATCCTTTGGGGAAAATGTTGCGCCTGGCGTGGGACGGTGTTACCTCCTTCAGCGTCAGCCCCTTGAAAATGATTACCGCCGCAGGCGTGATCCTCACGGTGCTGACGTTGGTTGCTTTGCTGTTGGAAGGCGTGTTGGCGTTGTGCGGCGTGTGGGTCAGCGGCATTCTTGCGGCAGTCACCGCCATTTGGCTGCTGGGCGGCATTTTGCTCACGGCGCTTGGCGTGGTTGGCAGTTATATTGGAAAAATGTATGATGAGATCAAAGCCCGACCCCGTTTTACGGCGGAAAAGGTTTTGTTGGATAAAAATCAGTAGGAAGTTATGGTATGAAAACAATGACAGTAGAAAAAGGAAATAAAATGGGGACCTGGCCGGAAAACCGGTTGCTTCTCAATATGTCGGTTCCCATTATGATATCCATGTTGGTACAAGCGCTTTACAACGTGGTAGACAGTTATTTTGTTGCCCAATTGGCAGACGGAGAGGATGCTCTTGCGGCGGTGGCGTTGGCGTTCCCGGTGCAAAACCTGATGATTGCCGTTTCGGTGGGCGTTGGCGTTGGTATCAACGCACTGCTCAGCCGTTCCTTGGGGGAAAAGCGGAAGGACAAAGCCGACCTGGTTGCTATGCAAGGGGTATTCATCGAATTCGTATGCTTCTTGCTCTTCTTTTTGGTGGGGCTGTTTGGCGCCAAAGCCATTATCGGCATCCAAACCAATGACCCCAAAATTTTGGAGTACGCCACCGATTACCTGTGGATCTGTTGCGTGTTTTCCATTGGCGTATTTATGCAGGTCACCTTTGAACGGTTGCTACAAGCCACCGGTCGTACCGTGCTTTCCATGATTACCCAGGGGGCAGGGGCGATCACCAACATCGTGTTAGACCCCATTTTCATTTTCGGTTGGCTGGGCGTTCCCAAAATGGGGGTTGCAGGTGCAGCGGTTGCCACCGTGATCGGGCAATGCGTTGCCGCCGTGGTGGGGTTGGTCTGCAATCTGTTGTGCAACAAAGATATTACCTTCCGCATCAAACATATCCTTCCCCATCCGCGCATCATCAAGCAGATCTTGGTCATCGGTATTCCCTCGGTGGTCATGTCGGCCATCGGTTCGGTGATGACCTTCTCCATGAATCAGATCCTGATCGGCTTTCACAAAACGGCGGTGGCGGTATTCGGGCTGTATTTCAAACTGCAAAGTTTTGTTTTTATGCCGGTGTTTGGCTTGAACAACGGCATGATTCCCATTGTGGCGTACAATTACGGCGCCAGAAACCGTTCCCGCATCACCAAAACCATCCGGTACAGTTTGCTGTATGCGGTGGGCATCATGACGGCGGGATTGCTGTTGGTACAATGCTTCCCCGGTTTGATCCTGGATATGTTTAATGCAGATGATACCATGAAAGCCATGGGCATTTCGGCGTTCCGTATCATTTCCCTTTGCTTTGCGTTTGCCGGCGCATCCATTGTGATGGGCAGCGTTTGTCAGGCGGTGGGCAAGAGCATTTACAGTATGTTTACTTCCATCGGGCGTCAGTTGGTGGTGCTCATTCCGGTGGCATACCTGCTGTCGTTGACCGGCGACGTGAACATGGTCTGGTGGGCGTTCCCCATTGCGGAACTGATCTCCTTGGGGCTGAGTTTCATCTTCTTCCGCACGGTGATGAAACGGTTGGATTTTTAATATGGAGATCCAGATCTTACATCAAACCCAACGGTACGTTGTGTGCGTTAAGCCCCAGGGCGTGGAAAGTCAACACCAAATGCCCTCTCTGTTACAAAACCAACTGGGTTGCCCGGTTTGGACGGTGCATCGGTTGGATAAAGAGACCGGCGGTGTTATGGTGTATGCCAAAACCGCCCAAACGGCAGCCCATCTGTCTGAACAGATCCAACAGGGAGCAATGGAAAAGACATACTGCACCATTGTGTCCGGTCAACCCCAGCCGGATGAGGGTGTGTATGAGGACCTGCTGTTTCGGGATGGGGCAAAAAACAAAAGTTATGTGGTAAAGCGAATGCGCAGAGGTGTGAAAAAAGCATCCCTTTCTTACCGGGTGTTACGCACCTGGCAGGAGAAGGACGCACCCCGGTCGTTGGTTGCGGTTACCCTTCATACCGGCAGGACTCATCAGATCCGGGTGCAGTTTTCATCCCGTCAAATGCCGGTGGTGGGGGATAAAAAGTACGGCGGCGGTGACGGCCCTTTGCATTTGTGGTCCTCATCCCTGCGATTTGCGGATGAACAGGGGCTTGTTCAGGTGTTTACCCATTTGCCTCAATGGTACAAAGTGTAACATAGCAATGTTTTGGACGAATTTTATGATAATATAGTCCTTTTTCACAAAAATGCTTGAAGAAAGAATTGAGATGTGGTAAAATTGCGGTGTAATCATAGCGGTGTGCTATATGATAGAGGAGGTAAACAAAATGAAAAAATGTATTTGCTTGGTTTTGGCATTGATGGTTTGCTTGTCCGCTGTTAGTGTTATGGCATCTGCCGAAACCGCAACCGTAAACATCAAAATTGACGGTGTTAAGGACACGGCGTATACCGAAAATATGTCCATCCAATCGGATTATTGGCTGTGCCAACAAAACAATGCGATCTATGAACCGGTCGATTTTGAACGGAACATCAATACCCTGTATTTCAATTGGGATGATGATTTCATTTACTGCTATTTGGTGGTAGAAACTTCGGAAAAACTGTATAAACCCGATGAAGGGGTAGACCGTGCTGCTGCTGATAAAGCCGGCGATTATTATCAAAAAATTTCCATTTATATGGACACTGCTCCTTCCGTGAGCCGTACCAGTCCCAAATGTCAAGCTACCGGTGCTGCATGTACCCATTTTTATTGCAACTGCAACGAAGGTGATGCAAAATACTATCGTCTGCAAACCCGTGTGGCTCCTGCCTGGGATACCTGGTGGAACTACTATCGTTCTGACGAAGGTATGTTCCTGACCTTCGAACAATTTATGGAAAAACGTCTGGGCGAAGATGGCTACGGTGATATAGAAGCCATGTATTTGAAAGAAAACGGTGCTTGTGAAGCGGTTAGTTTTATTGACTACGACACGAACACCTACGGTGCAGAGTGGAAATATCCCCGTGCAGAAGGTGAAGAACATTTCTTGGTAAACACCATATCTGAAGTAACCGATTATGACTGGGGCGGGGACATTGGACCCGAACTTTCATATAATTATTCTGCCAACGTGGGTCACTGGTTGAACTTTGACGGTATGTTCGACGTTTGGTTTGCCGACTACGAGGGTGAGGACCCTGAAGTGGTTGCGGTACAACGTTTGATTGCCTCCATCCCGGATGTGATCACCGAAGAAAACCTGAATGATGCCAAAACGGTTCTTCAAAATGCCCAGTACAAATACTCCATGCTGGACGAAGCCCAAGCCGCGCAGATCACCCAAGGGGAATTGGATAAAATGGCACTTGCCTCCGCTTACATCGAAGTGATTATTTTTAGTCAAGAAGTGGGCGACGTGGACTATAGCGGAGCGGTCAACGCCGGTGATGCCCTGGTTGCCTTGAGGATTGCCGTAGGCAAACTGGAAGTGGGCAGCGAAGCAATGCTGTTGGCTGATGTAAACGGCGACGAAAAAGTGGACGCCGGTGACGCATTGGATATGCTGAAATTCGCAGTTGGCAAATTGGATGAATTTGCCGTTGTTACCCAAATGAAGGCATTACTGGGCAAATAAATTGCTGCTGTAACCTGAATCGTTTAAGACCTCGATGTTGTTTCATCGGGGTCTTTTTTTGCGGAAAATGTAAAAATAACCGGATATTTTTTTCGAAGTATGCTTCCTTTTCCCTTGACAATCGGCGGAGTTTGTATTACTATATTATATGTTGTGATAGTCTTGCCATTTTTGTATGGTTTTCCACAAAACATTGTGGCATTATTGTCATAACGGAAATATTTTTTCGGGTGTTGCCGCGGCCCGTTTCGGCAGTAGGATTTGTACTTGATGGACTAGTTTTTGCCATGTAACAGCGGTTAATATATAGAAGGAGGGTGCATACCCCAATGGATTATGTAAGTTTGATCATTGGCTTTGCTGTTGGTGCTGTGCTGTTTGGGATCATTTTCTTCTTTGTCGGCATCTCCCACCGCAAAAAGGTAGCCGAAGGCATCCTGGGTTCAGCGGAGGAAGAATCCAAACGAATCCTGAACGATGCTATGAAAGCCGCCGAGGCCAAAAAGAAGGAATCCTTGTTAGAAGCAAAGGATGAAATTCACCGTCTGCGTAACGAATCGGAAAAAGAAATTCGTGAACGGAGAAGTGAAGTGCAACGGCAAGAACGTCGTTTGCAACAAAAGGAAGAAACCTTAGACAAAAAAATGGACAACATGGAGTTGAAGGAAGAAAAACTCCAAAAACGGGAAAAAGAAATTGAAAACAAATTGGCTGAAACCGAAGAACTGAAAAAACGGGAATTTGAAATGTTGGAACGGATTTCCGGTTTAACGGTGGAGCAGGCAAAAGAATATTTGCTCACCAATTTGGAAAATGAACTGGACCATGAAAAAGCAGTAAAAATCATGGACTTTGAACAACGTTTTAAGGACGAAGCAGACGAAAAAGCAAGAGAAATGCTGTCTCAATGCATCCAACGCTGTGCCGCTGACCATTCGTCCGAAGCCACCGTTTCGGTGGTACCCCTGCCTAACGATGAAATGAAAGGCCGCATTATTGGCCGTGAAGGTCGCAACATCCGTGCGCTGGAAGTTGCCACCGGTGTAGATTTGATTATTGACGATACCCCCGAAGCCATCACCCTGTCTTGCTTCGAACCGGTTCGCCGTGAAATCGCCCGGTTGACCTTGGAAAAATTGATTACCGACGGTCGAATCCACCCCGCCCGTATTGAAGATATGGTGGACAAGGCACGTAAAGAGGTTGAACATAAGATCAAGAAAGAAGGGGAACGTGCCATTTTGGACGTGGGCATTCACAATGTCCATCCGGAATTGGTCAAACTGCTGGGTAAATTGCAGTTCCGTACCAGTTACGGTCAAAACGTGCTCAATCACTCTCTTGAGGTTGCTTATCTTTCCGGCCTGTTGGCCGCAGAGTTGGGTGAAGATGTTTCTCTTGCCCGTCGTGCCGGTCTGCTCCACGATATCGGTAAAGCCCTTGACCATGAAATGGAAGGTTCTCATATCCAACTGGGTGTGGAAGCGGCTAAAAAATACCGTGAAAACGAAAAGGTGGTTCACGCCATTCATGCTCACCATGGCGACGTGGAAGCCAAAACGGTTATCGCCTGTATCGTTCAGGCGGCTGACGCAATTTCCGCCGCCCGTCCCGGCGCCCGTCGTGAAAATCTGGAAAACTACATCAAACGTC
>CAYLYC010000040.1:0-9717 GCA_964387715.1 uncultured Eubacteriales bacterium
AGACCGGAGTCTTTCAAAATAGCGATCACATCTTCACGGGACAGTTCGGTCAAGCACTTACCCAATGCCTGATAACCGTCTACGGCGATGTATTCGTCGATGATCTCCGGGTCGATCACGCCGCAGTTCCGCAGGGCAACCCGTTTTTGTTTTTTGTAGAACGCAGTATCGTTCAAGGATGTAACGTGGGTTTCAGCATCGGCTGCATCATTGTAAACCAGGCGGTCCACAATACGGCCTTTGAGCAGATGTTCTTCCACGATTTCGGGAATATCATCCACTTGTACGCGGCTGTAGAAGGTGCCTTCGGGATAAACGATCATAACAGGGCCCAAAGCGCACAAACCGAAGCAGCCGGTTTTTACAATTTTGATTTCGTCTTGAATTCCTTTGGCGGCCAACTCTTTTTCCAGAGCAGATTCCAAACTTGCACTGCCGGAAGAAGTACAACCGGTACCGCCGCAAATCAATACGTGTGAACGGATCATATCTTTACCTCCAATTTATATGAAAACTCATTTTTGCTTTATTGTGCATTGCCGATGGTGTATTCGGCAACAACGTTTCCTTTTTTCAGGTGTTCGGCTACAACCCGTTTTACTTTATCGGGGGTCATTTTTACATAGGTTACTTTTTCTTTGCCGGCTTCGAAGATCTCAACCACCGGTTCGAACTGGCAAATACCGATGCAACCGGTTTGGGTTACGGTAACGGTTTCGGTCAAACCCTCGTTGTTCACTTCTTCCACAAAGGTGTTGAGCACCGGACGGGCACCGGCGGAAATACCGCAGGTAGCCATACCCACAACAACACGGGTACCGGCAACACCTTCACGAAGAACAACTTTGTCCTTCATTCTTTCACGAATGGCAGCGAGTTCAGCTTATGATTTCATAACAAACAAGTCCTTTCTATTGTGTACACAGATGATACTGTTCTAACATATATTCTCGAATCCATACAATCACTTCATAGGTATTCAGCGGAACGTCACCCAAGGTCTCCCGCATTTCTTTGGTGGAAAGGACAACCTCTCCTCCCGGCAAACGGTGGTGAAATTCAAAATCCATGTGTGGGTTGCATTGGATCAAAGTACAAAGGGTTTCGGTTATATCCCCCAAGGGGGTAAAATCGATATGATTTTTATAAAACAGGGCTTTTGTGGACGTACCGTGGGCGGTGGCGTCCATTTCTTTGGTGACCGAGTGAATGGTCACGTCACCTCCGGTCTGACGGGCAGCCAACAACAGTAAGGGGATGCCCAGCCCCACCTTACGGGTGGTACGGGAGGTACAAAAGGGGTCGGTGACCTTGGCAACAAATTCCGGGGTCATGCCACAACCGTTATCCCGAATTTCCATGGTAAAGGTATCCTGGGTTTCGGTAAGCAGGATCTCCACCAGGGTTGCCCCGGCTTTCACCGAGTTTTCTGCAATATCCAGAATGTTCAGCGACAGTTCTCTCATCCTGCACCTCCTGTTAATTGCCGAAAGATCTCCCGGCGGACTTTATCGCCGCTATAGGGCTCATCGTCCACCATAAAATAATGGTCCGGCTCGTTCATATCCCACAAATAATGGGCATCCGAACTGACCACGTGGGGTTTGGTTTTCAGGATGGGGAAGCGATCTTCCAGCGCATCCCTGGTTTGGGGGTCTTTGTATTCCACCAAGGAAAACCGGGGTGATTCGGGGAAAAACCCCAGGGTGGCAATGATGCCGTTGGACTCCCGGTCGATGTGGGCAGGATAGGCAAATCCGCCGTGGCTCACCGCCAGGTCATACCCCTGTTCCAGGGTCAGATCGGTGGCGTTGAGCAGCAGATCCGGTTCTTCGCCGATGATCCGGTCATTTTCATCCATCAACCATTGATTGCCGAAAATATCCGGCCGGTTGGGGATTCGGATACGGTGGGTCTGCACCGCCCGGTCAAAGTCCATGGCTTGTTCCAGGGTGGGAAACAGGCACACCATGTGAATATCCTCGGCGGTGGTCAGTTCCATCCCTGCAATGGGGATGATCCCCTGCCGCTTACAGGCGGCGTAAAAAGCGGGACAGTTGCCACAGGTGTTGTGGTCGGTAAGGGCGATGATCTGCAGTCCCTTTACCGCCGCCATCCCTGCCAGATTGCAGGGGGTGTTATCACCGTCTCCGCAAGGGGAAAGGCAGGAATGAAGGTGAAAATCGTAATGATACCGATTCATACCATCAGCCCGCCGATTTTAGCGCACAGTTCAAAGGAAGACAAGGGAGAGGCAAACAGGTTGACCCCTTGATCCTTTGCCCGCTCTACCACAGCATCCTCCGGGACAGAATCCTCTGCCAGAATGACACAGGCGCTATCGGTAAGGGATGCCACCGCCACCACGTTGATGTTGGTCATAATGGTGACCCAGGCATCACCCGATTGGGCTCTGCCCATCACAAAACTGAGCAGGTCGCCGCAATAACCGCCGGTAACCGGTTTATCCGGGTAGGGACAGCAAATTTCTTTTAAGGAAAGCCGGGTTGCCAACTCACTTGCCGTCATGGGAATCCTCCTCCCGCTGCTCCAGTTCCCGGAGCCGTTCTTTAATACGAATAATACAGTCATCCACCTTGGCTGTGCCCTTCACCACGTCCTCTGCCAAGGCACGGCAGGTAGGTGCGCCGCAAGAGCCACAGTCCAGGCCGGGTAATGATTGCTGTATTTCCTGAATTTCTCCCATCATGCGGATGGAAACGCCGATATTGTCATCCAACTGACCCAACGGTCGATAATCGAAGTTCAATCGGTCGATGTATTCCTCCGGCACGTGATTGGGATCCCCCGTTTTGGGGGCTCGGTTTTGCGCCACCGGCATATACCGCCGCAGGTTTTGCAACCGGGCTTGGGCGATATAGGGGTTGGCAACCGTCATAACGCCGCCCACACATCCGCCGGGGCAGGCGTTGAGTTCCACAAACTCCAGATCCGGCAACTGGTCGTTTTCCATGGCATCCAGCACACGGATGACGTTATCGATCCCGTCCGCCGCCAGATAGTTGTCGTTAAAAATGGCAGAGGACTCACCGCCGGTTGCCGCCCAGGATAATCCGATCATGCCGGAGGCGGTGGTGGCAGTGGGGGCTTTTGCCCGGTCCATAATGCCGATGAGTTCGAAATAAAAATCGCTCATAGCGGCCACGCAATCAATATACCGTTCTTCCGGCGGTTGATTGTTAATGTAGCTCACTTTTGCAGGGCAAGGGGAAATAAAACACACGCCGATATCGGAGGGTTTCAATTCCGGATGGGCTGCCAACGCTTCTTGTTTTGCCAACATTGCCGCCATTTCCATGGGTTGGCGCATATCCATCACATGGTCCTTTAGCAAGGGAAACCGCAAACCGATCAGTCGGGTGATCACCGGGCAGGCAGAACTGATGACCGGCCGTTCCACCCGGTTTTGTTTTAAGTACCGTCGGGTATAGTCTGAAACCAGCTCGGCGGCTTTTGCCACCTCATACACCTGGTCGAAGCCGAAATCCAACAGCCCTTGCAGTACGTAATCAATATCATCCAAATGCTCAAACTGACCGTAAAAGGAGGGAGCAGGCAAAGCGATCTTCCAAGCAAAACGCTTTATGCAATCCACCGGGTCATATTTGGCTTTTTTGGCTTTATAAGGACAAACACGGATACATTGACCGCAATCAATACACCGCTCTGCATCAATAATGGCCTTTCGTTCCCGCACCCGAATGGCTTCGGTGGGGCAATGGGTCAAACAGTGAGTACAGCCGATACATTTTGCATCATCCAGAAATACCGAGTGTTGATACTTCTTTGGCATATTCCCTCACCTCCTCCTTGTTAATACAGTGGTTGTATTATCCGGGAATGTTGATCTCCATTAAAATGGTGGTTCCCACGCCCACGGTGGACTGGATCTCCATTTTATCGGTATACCGTTTCATGTTGGGCAATCCCATACCGGCGCCAAATCCCAGTGAACGGATGTTATCCGGCGCAGTGGAATACCCTTCCTGCATGGCAAGGGACACGTCAGCGATCCCCGGCCCTTTGTCAGCCAAAACAATTTGAATCTTATCAGGGTACACGTTTACGTCTGCCTTACCGCCATGGGCGTGGATGACCATATTGATCTCACCCTCATACATGGCGATGGACACCCGACGGATCACCTCCGGCGGAAAGCCCATTTGACGCAAGGTCTTTTTCACCTGTACCGATGCTTCACCGGCAGAAGTAAAATTGTCCCCATCCACCTGATAATGCAGGTTCAATACGTCGCTCATGAACATTCACCTGCCGTATTGGTTTTTTGCAAACCGCCGCTGTACAAAATGCCGCAGGCCTCGTACATCCGTTTTGCGGTGGTGAGAATGGCAATGCCCGACTCCCTTGCCAGGTTCAGGATCTCCTCACTGGGCTGTTTGTTGCGCACAAACACAATGCACACCATATCCATCATTTCGGCGGTGCGCACCACCTGTGAATTGACCAAGCCGGTCATTAACACCGCCTGATCCTTTACATAAGCCAATACATCGCTCATCATATCGCTGCCGCAGGCAGAAAACACCTGATGATCCAGCAGATCTTCCCCGGTCAACACCTGAGCATCTAACAACGTTTGAATCTCACCAATGGTCATGAGAAATCACTCCTTTACAGTAAAGGGGACGAAACTTAATATTTTTCCAGAATGCCTTTTACGTCGGCGGCGGAAATACGGCCGTAAACGTCTTCGTCCACAACCAGTACCGGTGCCAGACCGCAGCAACCCAGGCAACGGGTGCCTTCCAGGGTAAACTTGCCGTCTTTGGTGGTTTCACCGCATTTTACATCCAGCAATTTTTCTGCTTCATCCACCAGTGCTTGTGCGCCTTTAACGTAGCAGGCAGTACCGGTGCAGATGGAGATGATGTGTTCGCCTTTGGGTTCCAGCGAGAACTGGGCATAGAACGTGGCAACGCCGTACACTTCGGTAACCGGTACGTCCAGCCCGTCAGCGATCACTTGTTGGGTTTCCAAAGAAAGGTAACCAAACAGTTCCTGGGCTTTTTGCATAACCGGCATCAAAGGACCTTTGGTGTCTTTCATCTCGGCAATAAATGCTTTCAGTTCTTCTGTTTTTTGTTGAATTTGTTCCTGGGTAAGTGCCATAGAAACCATTCCTCCTAATGTATGATACAGACCGATGGATCTGTTAAGATTGTTAAAAAATTAACAATACGGTGCGACTACACGCACTTTACATCATTATAGCACGAAGAAGGGCGAAATTCAACACATTTCACCCTTTTTCTTCTGAAATATTTATCATTTGTTCCAAACCCCAACCGGTGGATTATTGCAGTTCACCGCTACACCACTCGTTGTGGATCTGGGTAATTGTAACCGGCAAGATCATGCCTGTAAGATTGCAGGAACACCGCACCCGAACCGGAACGTACCGGGGGGTATGCCCCTCCCACGTGCCGTCCGGCTTTTTTTGTTCAAACAAAACCGGCTCTACCCTGCCTTGCTGACACATCATAAATTGCTGTTGCGAAGCCAGAGCCGCCTCGCCCAGCGCCTTTGCCCGTTGTTTTTTCACTTGCCCCGAAACCTGATCCTTCCGGGCGGCCGCCGGTGTTCCTTCTCTGGGGGAATACACGAAGGTGTGCACCTTGGCAAAGCCCATCTCGTTTACAAAATCCAGGGTTTGCTGGAATTCCTCCTGGGTCTCTCCGGGGAAGCCGCACATAATATCGGTGGTAATGGCGCACCCAGGGAACCGTTCCCGCAGCCGTTTAACCAGATCCCGGTAAAAATCGGTGTTGTAATGCCGGTTCATCCGCTGGAGGACGGTATCACTTCCCGATTGCAGGGACAGGTGGAATTGGGGGCAGAGAGAGGGACAAGCGCCGATCTTTTCCATCATAGCCGGGGTAAACCAATCCGGTTCCATAGAGCCCAGCCGGATACGCAAAAGTCCGGGAACGGTTTGTGCCATTTGCACCACATCCCCTAAATCCTCCCCATTTTCTCCCTGGTAGGCGGTGAGGTTGATCCCTGCCAACACCGCTTCCTTATACCCGTTTTGCGCCAAACCGGTCAGTTCCTCCCGGATATCCGCCATGGATTTGGAGCGAATGGGACCTCTGGCGTAGGGGATGAGACAATAACTGCAAAACCGGTCACAGCCATCCTGAATCTTCACAAAGCAACGGGTGCGGCCTTCAAAACTTTGGGTGGAGGGCAGGTTCACATCCCGCCGTTGTTCATGAGGAACCACCTGCACCACCCGTTTGCCGGTGGCTTTGTACTGCTGGATCATCTGGGGCAACAAAGGATTACAGGCGTTGCCGGTCACCACGTGGGCGCCGGTCAGTGCCCGGGCTTTTTCTGCCACCGCTTGGGGCATACATCCGGTGACCGCAATGATGGCGTTGGGATATTTTTTGCCAAACCGACCCACCGCTTGTCGGCCTTTTCGGTCGCTTTCGGCGGTGACGGTGCAGGAATTGATGACCACCACGTCCGGGGTCTCTCCCTGTTTTGCCAAGGAATAACCCGCCCGAAGAAACAGTTCCTTCAGGGTTTGGGTATCATACTGATTGACTTTGCATCCCAGGGTATAAAACAAAACGGTCACAGCGTTCATCCTTTATTCGTAGTATCATATTCATTATAACGAAAACCCATGCAGATTGCAAGAAATTCATACTATTTAACAAATCTTTCACATACAATGATGCAAGAGGTGTTATACAATGAAACGATTGCTTTGTATTTTATTATCCCTGAGTTTGTTCCCCCTGTGTTGCGCAGCCGACCAGCAAACCAACGGCGGTTTGGAGATCGCCACCGAATACGCCTGGTCGGGAATGTATGATGATTTTGAGACCCAGCCGGTGACCCAGACCGCCGCCACCGTGGAAGAACTGTCCCTTTCTGCCACCTCCGCCCTTCTCATGGAGGCATCCACCGGCAGGGTGCTGTATGAAAAAAATCCGGACGAACAACGTGCGCCTGCCTCCATCACCAAGGTCATGACCTTACTGCTGGTGATGGAAGCCATTGAAAAAGGGTCGGTGGGGCTGAACCACAAGGTGACCGCCTCTGCTCACGCCTGCTCCATGGGCGGCTCTCAGATCTGGTTGGAGGAAGGGGAGACCATGACGGTGGACGATCTGCTCAAGGCGGTGTGTGTGGCTTCGGCAAACGATGCGGCGGTGGCATTGGGTGAGCATCTTGACGGCAGTGAGGAGGGCTTTGTTGCCCACATGAACCGCCGTGCCCGGGAACTGGGAATGACCGGCACTCACTTTGTAAACTGCTGTGGTCTGGACGCCGCCGGTCACGTAACCACCGCCAGGGATATTGCCATCATGTCCCGGGCGTTGATCGCCCATCCCCTCATTACCCAATATTCCACCATTTGGATGGACACTCTGCGAAACGGTGAGACCGAACTGGTGAACACCAACAAGTTGGTGCGGTTTTATAACGGCGCCACCGGACTGAAGACCGGCACCACCGACGATGCGGGCTACTGTGTTGCCGCTACCGCCATGCGGGATGGGATGGAACTGATTGCCGTGGTGCTGGACGGTGCCACCAGCGACAAGCGTTTTTCCGATGCCAAGGCCATGCTCAATTACGGATTTGCCAAATACACCCTAATCTCGCCCGACACAGAACAACTGGTGCTTGACCCGGTGCAGGTGGTTCACGGCGTCACCCCATCCCTTCAGGTGACGGCAGAAGCCGCCGGTCCTTTTTTGGTGGAAAAGGCACAGGGAACCGACCTGACCAGCAAGGTGGTGCTGTCGGACCGGGCGGAAGCGCCGGTTGCCGCCGGGCAGATGATGGGCAAGGTAACCTACTATTGCAACGGGGAAGCGGTGGGTGAAAGCCGACTGCTTTGCACCCAGGAAATCCCCCGGATGACCTGGTGGCGGGGGATGAAACGGCTGTTTTTCCAATTGATGGGATAAAAACCGTTGTTTTTTCCATAAAATATTAAAATTCATATTGAAATTCATGAACAAATCGTATATAATATACAAAAATAGTAGGAGATGATCAAGTATGGCATTAAAATTGATCGATCAATATGCCAAAGGATTCATTGGTGAGCATGAAGAGGCCTGTATGCAAGACCAAATCAACGCCGCCCATGCAATGCTTCATTCCGGCACCGGCGCCGGCAACGATTATATCGGTTGGTTGGATCTGCCGGTTAACTATGATAAGGAAGAATTTGACCGCATCCTAAAAGCCGCAGAAAAGATCCGCAATGACAGCGATATTTTGATCGTTATCGGGATCGGCGGTTCTTATCTGGGTGCCAGAGCGGCCATTGAATTTATCCATTCTCCCTTATACAATAATTTGAAAAAAGACACCCCTGACATCTATTTTGCCGGTAACTCCATCAGCGGCTCGGCTTTGGCTGAACTACTGTCGCTGTGCGAAGGCAAGGATGTTTCGGTGAACGTAATCTCCAAATCCGGCACCACCACCGAACCCGCCATTGCTTTCCGGGTATTCCGGAAGTATTTGGAAGACCGGTACGGTGTGGAGGAAGCCGGCAAACGGATCTACTGCACCACCGACAAGGCCAGAGGCACGTTAAAGCAGTTGGCAGATGCCCAAGGGTATGAAAGTTTTGTTGTTCCCGACAACGTTGGGGGACGGTATTCGGTACTCACCGCTGTGGGCTTGTTGCCCATCGCAGTATCCGGCGCTGACATTGCTCAAATGATGCAGGGGGCTGTGGACGCCCGCACCGCATACGCTCAACCCGATCTTGCCGGTAACGATTGCTACCGTTACGCCGCCTTGCGGAACATCTTGCTTCGGAAAGGCAAGGGCATTGAAATGCTCACCGCTTACGAGCCCCGCATGACCATGATGGCGGAATGGTTTAAACAACTGTACGGTGAAAGCGAAGGCAAAGACCAAAAGGGCTTGTTCCCTGCTTCTGCCATTTTCTCCACCGATCTGCACTCCATGGGTCAGTACATTCAGGACGGTGTTCGGATGTTGTTTGAAACCGTGGTTTGGATCGACGATAACGGCAAGGACGTTGTAATCGAAGCCCAAGAAAACGACGGCGACGGTTTGAACTTCCTGGCAGGAAAAACCATGTCCTACGTAAACAAAAAGGCATTTGAAGGCACCATTCTTGCCCACAATGACGGTGGCGTTCCCAATCTGGTACTTTCTCTGCCTGCCGCCAACGAATATGAATTCGGATGGATGGTTTATTTCTTTGAAAAAGCTTGTGCCATCTCCGGTTATCTGCTGGGGGTAAACCCCTTTAACCAACCGGGTGTGGAAAGCTACAAAAAGAACATGTTTGCTCTGTTGGGCAAACCTGGCTATGAAGATCAAAAGGCAGCTCTTGAACAAAGAATTGCCCGTTGAAATTGAATACAAAGGAGACATAACTATGATTTCTATGATCATCGGGAACAAAGGTTCCGGCAAAACCAAAAAATTGATTGACACCATCAACGCTCGTGTTGAAGAAAGCCACGGCAACGTTGTTTGTATTGAAAAAGGTCTTAAATTGACCTATGACCTGAACTATCGGGTACGCTTGGTTGACAGTGACCGCTTCTCCATTGCCAGTTATGACGAACTGTTCGGCTTCATCAGCGGCATCTGCGCCGGTAACTATGACGTAACCGATATCTTTGTTGACGGCACGTTGAAGATCGGCGGCCAAGACAAAGG
>CAYLYC010000041.1:0-9626 GCA_964387715.1 uncultured Eubacteriales bacterium
GCGGAACCCAGGACGTACTGCCGGGGGAAAGTTATCAATGGCAATATATTGAAAAAACCTTGTTGGAAACCGCCGCGTTGTACGGTTACAAAGAACTGCGGGTGCCGGTGTTTGAACAAACCGGTCTGTTTCAACGTTCGGTAGGGGATACCACCGACGTGGTGCAAAAGGAAATGTACACCTTTGAGGATAAAGGCGGCCGTTCCATCACCTTGCGTCCCGAAGGTACTGCCGGTTCGGTTCGGTGCTTGTTGGAGCACGGCCTTTATAATGAGGCATTGCCGGTAAAATGCTGTTATGTGCTTTCCTGCTATCGGTATGAAAAACCCCAGGCAGGCCGTCTGCGGGAGTTCCATCAGTTTGGTGTGGAATGTTTCGGCGCACCCGACCCCTCTGCCGATGCCGAGGTGATCGCCGTGGCCAATCAAGCATTCCGGCGGTTGGGCGTTACCGGTTTGCAACTGGAACTGAACTCCATTGGATGTCCCACCTGCCGTGCCAAATACCTGGAAGCGTTGCGGGAATACTTTGCCGGCAGAGAAGAGGATCTGTGTGAAACCTGCAAAGGGCGTCTGGAACGGAATCCCATGCGGATCCTGGACTGCAAATCGCCTGTTTGCGGAGAAATCGCAAAAGACGCACCCAAAATGCTGGATTATATTTGTGATGAATGTAAAGAGCATTTTGAAGGGGTAAAAGCCCGTCTGGATGCGGTGGGAATTGACTATGTGATCAATCCTACCATCGTGCGGGGACTGGATTATTATACCCGTACGGTATTTGAGTTTGTTTCCACCAATATTGGTGCGCAAGGCACGGTTTGCGCCGGCGGCAGATATGACGGATTGGTGGAAGAAATGGGCGGACCGCACCTGCCTTCTCTGGGCTTTGCTATGGGATTGGAACGGTTGCTCATGCTGATGAAAAATCAAGATCTGCCCTTCCCGGATGACCGTACACCGGACGTGTACATTGTGCCCATGGGGAACAGTGCCGCCATTGCCGCCGCCAAATATTGCGAAGCATTGCGGCAGGAAGGGTTTGTTGCCCTTACCGATTTGAACGGCAGAGGATTAAAAGCCCAAATGAAATATGCCAATAAGATCGGGGCAACCTATGTTATGGTGCTGGGCGATAATGAGCTGGAACAGGACAAAGCCAATTTGAAAAACATGGCAACCGGTCAGCAAACCGAAATCGTTTTGTCCCAACTGATCGATGAAGTATACAAAGTGACCATGGAGGATGCTTTTACCGATATGGAAACCAGCGTGGAAAATTTAGGCAAGTAAAGGAGACTGGGTTATGTTACAAACGGAATTTTTAGGGAATATGCGCCGCACCCATTATTGCGGTACCTTGACCACCGCCGACGAAAACCAAACCGTTACGGTGTGCGGATGGGTACAGCGGCAACGGGACCTGGGCGGTTTGATCTTTATTGATGTACGGGACCGTACCGGCTTGGTACAACTGGCCTTTGACGATGCCACCGATCAAGCGATCTTTGAAAAAGCATTCCAAACCCGCTCGGAATATGTGGTAGCCGCTACCGGCAGTGTACGCCGCCGGTCTTCGGTGAATCACGACATTCCCACCGGCGAAGTGGAAATTTTCGTCACCGAATATCGGGTGCTTTCGGTTGCCGAAACCCCTCCTTTTGAAATTGTTGAGGGATCGGACGTAAAAGAAGAACTGCGGCTGAAATACCGTTATCTGGATCTGCGCCGTCCTGATTTGCAAAGCAACATCATCATGCGGCACAAAATCGCCAAGATCACCCGGGACTATTTTGACGAAAACGGCTTTTTGGAGATCGAGACCCCTATGCTCATCCGGTCTACTCCCGAAGGGGCACGGGACTTCTTAGTTCCCAGCCGTATCCATCCCGGTCAGTTCTACGCCCTGCCCCAATCTCCCCAGTTATATAAACAACTTTCCATGGTAGCCGGATTTGACCGGTATATGCAAATTGCCCGTTGCTTCCGTGACGAGGACCTGCGTGCAGACCGTCAGCCGGAATTTACCCAAATCGACCTGGAAATGTCCTTTGTGGATATGGAAGACGTGCTTACCATTGGGGAAGGATATATGCAACGGGTGTTTAAGGAAGCCCTTGGTGTGGACATTCAACTGCCCCTGCCCCGGCTGACTTATGCAGAAGCCATGAGCCGTTACGGCAGCGACAAACCGGACACCCGGTATGGTATGGAATTGTTCGATTTGAGCAGTGCGGTTGCCGACAGCGATTTTGTGGTGTTTAAGAGTGCTCTGGCTTCCGGCGGTTCGGTAGGCGGTTTTACTGCCAAAGGCGCTGTGAACACCTACACTCGCAAAACCATTGACAAGTTAACCGAACAAGCCAAAGGAATCGGCGCAAAGGGCTTGGCATGGATTCGCCTTACGGATGAGGGTGTGGCATCTTCCTTCGGAAAATTTATGACCGAAGAACAAATGGAAGCCATTTTGAACACCGCCGGGGCTCAAACCGGTGACGTGGTGTTTATTGTGGCAGATGCCAAACAAAGTTTGGTGCTGTCGGTGCTGGGTGCCCTTCGTCAAGAGGTTGCCGCCAAATTGGATATTATCCCCGACGGGTTCAACCTGTTGTGGATCACCGAATTCCCCTTCTTTGATTGGGATGAGGATGCCGGTCAATTTGTGGCTATGCACCATCCCTTTACGTCCCCCATGGATGAGTGCCTGGAATATCTGGAAACCGACAAAGCCAAAGTCCGTGCCAAGGCATACGACCTGGTACTCAACGGCATTGAATTGGCCAGCGGTTCCATTCGTATCACCAACCCGGAACTGCAAAACCGGATGTTCTCCATGCTGGGCTTTACCGAGGAAGAAGCCCACGAAAAATTCGGCTTCTTAACCGATGCCTTCCGTTTTGGCGCACCGCCCCACGGTGGTATGGGGATCGGTCTGGACCGTCTGGTGATGCAAATGCTGCAATGCAACACCCTGCGTGAGGTGGTAGCATTCCCCAAAGTGCAAAACGCCAGTGAATTGATGACCGAATGTCCTGCCAAGGTGGACGATGAACAGTTAGAGGTTCTTGCCATCAAAACCGCAGTACCGGAAAAAGAATAAAGGATAAACCAAACCCCCGAAGTCGAACTTGGCTTCGGGGGTTGTTTTTGGTGTATGAGTATTTATTCCGTTTGTTCTGCGTCTTGTGCGGTGATGGGCGGTTCGTTTTTCCAAATATGAATCATACCGGCATCCTGCAGTTTGGAGATGATGATTACGAGAATGGGCAGGGTCCACAGACCGATAAACCCGAACAACTGCAGTCCCACGTACATACAGATCAGGGTGACGATAGGGGGAAGTCCCACTTGCGTACCAATGATCTTGGGTTCGATCACGTTGCGGATGATGGTGATGAGAATGTACAGCACCAACAGTCCAATGCCCGTTTTGGTGTTGCCGAAGATCAGGGAAAGAACGCCCCAGGGAATGAGAACCGTACCCGTTCCCAATACCGGGAGAATGTCCACAAAGGCAATGATCAACGCCAGGGTGGCGGCGTAGGGAATGTCTAAAATAAGGAATCCCACAAACAGTTCAAAAAACGTGATGAAGATGATCAGGATATATCCCTGCAGCATTTTCAAAATATTTTCGGTGAATACCCGTTTGGCTTTGATCAACACCCGTTGGGTGTGGTGAGAAAACTGACACAGAACAAAACTGGTGATCTTATAATAATCAATGGTGATAAAACAACAAGCCACAATGGAGATGACCGAGGTGAGGATCAGGTTGGGAATACTTACGATGAATGAGCCGGCCAAATCGGTGAGCAGACCGGACAGCGCAGATATACCGGTCTCGATGAGGGTACCGGGGGTAGAAGCCAACACCTCTGCCAATCCCTGGGGCAGGGAATCAAGCCAACCGGAAAACCGGCCGGCAAATGTCTGGAATGATTTTTGAATAACGGGCATACTTTCGGAGAGGTTGGCGACCAGAGAGATCAACTGTTCCGAAATATAATAGCCCGCCAAAGCAATGGCGCCTGCCAATACGGCAAAAACGATAACCACCAATACCAAAGACCAGATACCACGGGGGATGCGGGTCTTTTCGGATAAATAAGCCACCGGCTTCTGCAAGGTTAAAGCACAGATAAAACCGATCAGGAAGGGTAACATCGAAACCGAAAACAGCCGCATTGCGCCGTAGATCAGTAAAGCGATCACAGCGATAAACGCCACGTTCACGATAAATCGTTTTTTCTTATCAATGGTCATGAAGAATCTCCTTTCATGTATCACAATTCCATTCTACATTATTCCCCAAAATTTTGCAATAGTGAATGTGGGAAATATTATTTTTTAATTTTAGCACTTGAAAGCGTGAAATTTTACTTGATTAAAGCACGAAACTGTTGTATAATAACTCCGTATTATGTTTGGAATGTCCAAAGGGCGTTCTAATCCCATGAACCGAAAGGATGAAAACCGATGCAAGGATTTGCAGTGATGGGACACGGAGTGGTTGGTTCCGGTGTTGTGGAACTGTTTTATATGAACCAAAAAAGCATCCAGGAACGTGCCGGGGAAGAAATGGAACTTCGCCACGTGCTGGATTTACGGGAATTTCCCGGGCTGACATACAGCGATAAATTTACCACAGATTTTAACGATATTTTGAATGACCCCAAGGTTTCGGTCGTGGCAGAAGTCATGGGTGGGCTAAAACCGGCGTATGATTATGTGAAGCAACTGCTTTTGGCGGGTAAACACGTGGTTACCTCCAACAAAGAACTGGTGGCGGCGAAAGGAGCGGAATTGCTGTCCATCGCCAAAGCCAACAACGTAAACTTTCTGTTTGAAGCCAGTGTAGGCGGCGGTATTCCCATCATCCGCCCCATCAATCAATGCCTGGCCGCCAACACCATTACCGAGATCTTAGGCATTTTGAACGGTACCACCAACTTCATCATGACCAAAATGATCAAAGAAGGCATGGCGTTTGACGATGCCCTTGCCCTGGCGCAAACGTTGGGCTATGCGGAACGGAATCCTTCTGCAGACGTGGACGGTCACGATGCCTGTCGCAAAATCTGTATTTTGGCTTCTTTGGCATACGGTCAACACGTGTATCCTGCCCAGGTACATACCGAGGGCATTACCAAGATCACCGAAACCGATGTGGCGTTTGCCAAAGCGTTTCAATGTGTTATCAAACTCATCGGCAGAACCCGTATGCAGGAAGACGGCAAGGTGCAATGTACCGTAGCCCCCATGCTGGTTCCCCAGAACAGTCCTCTTGCCGGTGTGGATGACGTGTTTAACGCCATTATGGTGCGGGGGGATGCCACCGGGGATGTGATGTTCTACGGAAAAGGCGCAGGGAAACTGCCCACCGCCAGCGCTGTTGTGGCTGATATCATTGACTGTGTAAAACATTTACACGCAAGGAAATTCGTGTATTGGGATGACGGTGCAACCGATTACGTTGCGGATTACAAAACCGAAGAAATGGCGGTTTACGTTCACGCCAAAGCCGCCGATACCGAATCGGCCTATCAGGAGATCAATGATTTGTTCGGTTGTGTGGAAGTGCTGGATTATCCGGATGCACCCGCCCATGAAATTGCCTTTGTTACACCGAAGGGAAAACTTTCGGAGATTGAAAGTAAAATTAAACAGTTGAGTATGCAGATCGAACCCATGAATGTATTTTGGGTTTGTGAGTAATCCCTCAAGCTTTGATTTTGGAGGAATGTGGATATGTTAGTTGTACAAAAATTCGGCGGCAGCTCGGTTGCCAATGCCGAGCGGGTACGAAACGTAGCATCCATTATTGCCGACACCTACCGTGCCGGTAACGATGTGGTGGTGGTGGTTTCCGCCCAAGGTGATACCACCGACGATTTAATTGAAAAGGCAGCAGAAATCAATCCCCGGGCATCCAAACGGGAATTGGATATGCTGATGACTGCCGGTGAGCAAATGTCTGCATCATTGCTTTCCATGGCGCTGAAAGCCATGGGGTTGCCGGCCATCTCCCTGCTTGGTTGGCAGATCGGCATGAAGACCGACTCCAACTACGGCAACGCCCGTATCAAAACCATCGACACCGAGCGGCTGAACATGGAACTCTCTCGCCGGAACATTGTAATCGTGGCGGGCTTCCAGGGCATCAATAAATATGATGATATCACCACCCTGGGCCGTGGCGGTTCGGATACCACGGCGGTTGCCATCGCCGCAACGCTCAAGGCGGATCTGTGCCAGATCTTCACCGATGTGGACGGTGTTTATACTGCCGATCCCCGTAAGGTGCAGGGCGCAAGAAAGTTGGATGTCATCACCTATGATGAAATGTTGGAACTTGCCACGTTGGGTGCGCAAGTACTTCACAACCGTTCGGTTGAAATGGCTAAAAAATATAACGTAGACCTTGAAGTGTGCTCCAGTTTGGAACGTGTTCCCGGCACCAAGGTCAAGGAGGTAGCAGGTATGGAAAAAATGTTAATTCGCGGTGTGGCTAAGGATAACAACGTAGCCCGTGTCACCATTATCGGTATCGCCGATGTTCCCGGCATTGCTTATAAGATCTTCTCGGTTCTGTCCGGCGCAAAGATCAACGTAGATATCATTCTGCAATCCATCGGTCGTGACGGCAGCAAGGATATTGTTTTCACCGTTACTGCTGACCAACAGGATGAAACCATGGAAGCGTTGAAAAGGGTAGAATGCCTTACCGATGCTACCGAGGTACGCATTGACAACGACGTAACCAAACTGTCTATTGTGGGCGCAGGTATGGAATCCCATCCCGGCGTTGCCAGTAAAATGTTCGAGGCATTGTTCTCCAACAACATCAACATTCAAATGATCGCCACCAGCGAGATCAAAATTTCGGTGCTCATTGATAAAAAGGATGCTGACCGGGCAGTACAAGCGGTTCACGATATGTTCTTTGGCAAATAATGAGAAAACGGAGTAGTCCCAATGGATGAAAAATTAAAAAATTTAGGAGTGGAAAATTTATTCCGCGCCATTTTAACTCTGGAAACCGTGGATGAATGTGTTGACTTTTTCAGCGACCTTTGCACGGTACAGGAATTGAAATCGATGTCCCAACGGTATCAGGTAGCCATGATGCTTAAGGACAAAAAAGTGTATAGCGATATTGTGAAGGAAACCGGCGCTTCCACCGCCACCATCAGTCGGGTCAACCGTTCCCTTGCCTATGGCAAAGACGGTTATCAACTGGTGTTGGATCGGTTGAAAAAGCAATGAGCGGATACGGACGGTTTTCCCATTTCTACCCATTGCTCATGGGGCAGGTGGATTATGAACAACGGGCTGATTATCTGGCATCGGTGTTCCGGCGGTACGGGCAACAGCCCGGTTGTTTGCTGGATATTGGATGCGGTACCGGCCGAATGACCCGTCTGCTTGCCGCAAAGGGATATGAAATGGTGGGGATCGACGCTTCTGCGGAAATGCTGTCCCTTGCCCGGGAGCAAACCCCTGCCCAAACCGAGATCTTGTGGATTTGCCAGGATATCCGGGAATTGGATCTGTACGGAACTGCACAAGGCGGCGTGTCAACCTTTGATTGCCTGAACCATTTGACCGGGGATGGAGATCTGAAGGACTTTTTTGGTCGGTTGCGGTATTTTTTAGAGCCGGGCAACCTGTTTGTGTTTGATGTCAATACACCCTATAAGCATCAAACGCTGTTGGGGGATCACACCTTTGTGTATGATACGCCGGAGGTGTATTGTGTTTGGCAGAACCAAACCGACCGGGAAACGTTGACCACTACCATGACCCTGGATCTGTTTGTGCCCCGGGAAAGTGGGTATGAGCGGTTTACCGAACAGGTGAAGGAGCGGGGCTATACCCGTTCTCAAATTGAACGGGCCGCCGCACCCTGGTTTTCGGTGGTGGACGTCTTCCATGACATGACCTTCGACCCTCCCCAAGAGGACAGTGAACGAGTAATATACGTGATGAAGAAACAATAAAGGACTGAAAAAAATGAGCAAACAGTTGGATAAAATCTATGACCCGAAATCGGTAGAAGAACGGTTGTACCGATTCTGGGAAGAAGGCGGCTATTTCCACATGGAAGCCGATCCTTCCAAAAAGCCCTATACCATTGTTATGCCCCCTCCCAATATTACCGGGCAATTACACATGGGTCACGCACTGGATAACACCTTGCAGGATATTTTAATTCGTTTCCGCCGGATGCAGGGATATTGCACCCTGTGGCTGCCGGGTACCGACCATGCTTCTATTGCAACCGAAGCGAAGATCGTAGCAGCCATGGCAGAAGAAGGCATCTCCAAAGAGGATCTGGGTCGTGACGGTTTCCTGGAACGGGCATGGCAATGGAAAGAAACCTACGGTAACCGGATCACCACCCAACTTCGGAAACTGGGTTCTTCCTGCGACTGGCAACGGGAACGGTTTACCATGGACGAGGGTTGTTCCAAAGCGGTAAAAGAAGTGTTCAACCGTTTGTATGAAAAAGGACTGATCTACCGTGGGGAACGGATCATTAACTGGTGTCCCCATTGTAAGACCTCTATTTCTGACGCAGAAGTAGAATATACCGAGCAAGACAGCTTTTTCTGGCACCTGCGGTATCCTTTGACCGACGGTTCCGGTTATATTGAACTTGCCACCACCCGTCCCGAAACCATGATGGGGGACACCGCCGTGGCGGTACACCCCGACGATGAACGGTATAAGGATATGGTGGGCAAAACCCTGATGCTCCCCTTGATGAATCGGGAAATTCCCATTGTTGCCGACACGTACGTAGATCCGGAATTTGGTACCGGTGCGGTAAAGATCACCCCTGCCCATGACCCCAACGACTTTGAGGTGGGTCTGCGCCACAACCTGCCGGTCATCAATATTTTTGACGAAGGCGCTGTGGTGAACGAAAACGGCGGTAAATATTGCGGTATGGACCGTTTTGAAGCCCGTAAAGCAGTGGTGGAAGACCTGAAAGCCGGCGGATTCCTGCTGGAAATCGAACCCCATAAACACAACGTTGGGGAATGTTACCGTTGCCATACCACCGTTGAACCCTGGGTTTCGTATCAATGGTTTGTAAAAATGGAACCTTTGGCAAAACCTGCCATTGAAGCGGTGCGGTCAAAGGCCACCCATATCATTCCTGAACGGTTTGAAAAGACCTATTATAACTGGATGGAAAACATTCGGGACTGGTGTATTTCCCGTCAACTTTGGTGGGGTCATCGGTTGCCGGTCTGGTATTGTGACGATTGCGGTGAAATTGTGGTTACCCGTGAAGATTCGGTTACCGTTTGCCCCAAGTGCGGCAACACCCACATTCACCAGGATGAGGACACCCTGGATACCTGGTTCTCCTCTGCTCTGTGGCCCTTCTCCACCTTGGGTTGGCCGGACAATACCGAAGATCTGAAGTATTTTTACCCCACCAATACCTTGGTTACCGGGTATGATATTATTTTCTTCTGGGTTGCCAGAATGATCTTCTCCGGTCTTGAGCATATGGATCAAACCCCCTTCGATACCGTACTGATGCATGGTATCGTCCGTGATGCACAAGGACGGAAAATGTCTAAATCCCTGGGCAACGTGGTAACCCCC
>CAYLYC010000042.1:0-9621 GCA_964387715.1 uncultured Eubacteriales bacterium
CTCCGTCATTTGCTACGCAAATGCCACCTCCCTCGTCAGAGGGAGGCAGATCACCGCGTGCCCAATCCCCACCCCCATCGTAGGGGCGAACTGTGTTCGCCCCTACCAATTACTTTCGAATCATGATGGTATTCATGGCAAACCGCCTACCGCTACCATTCCACCTCATCCGTCAACCTGCCATTGCCACCAACCCCTCGCACACTGCGCGGAATAGGGGGGCGGCGTCGATACTGCCCCCGGTGCCTTCCTCCACCAGCACGGTGATCACGTAGGTGTCGCCCCCTACCTTGGCGTAGCCGGTAAACCACGCCTGGTTCACTTCCTCGCCCTGCTGGGTCACCATACCGGTTTGGGCGGTGGCGGTCTTGCCGCCGGTCTCTGCCAATGGGGAACATCCGTTCTGTCCCGTACCCTGGGTCACACACCGGCGCATCATCTGTTGTAACGCCTGGGCTGTGGTTTGGGAAAACACCCTTTGGGTTGCCCCGGGATCTTGCCGGGTCACGTTACCCCCGGTGTCCACCGTCCCCAGGATCAACCGGGGCAATTGTAATTCGCCCCCATTCATAATCGCCCCCGTAACCGTATGAACCTGCAAAGGGGTTGCCATCAACTCCCCTTGCCCAATGGCAAAATTCCCCAGGGCGGCAGGGGAACGGAGCAGTTCCTCGATCTCCGGCAGATTGCCGGTTTGGGTGGTCATGCCCTGGCAAAGGGTCTGGGACTGTCCAAATCCCAATGCGGCGGCCATGTCCGCCACCGCCTGTCCCCCCATCTCCCGGGCTAAATCAATAAAATAGGTGTTGCAGGACTGGGCCATGGCTTCTTCCATGGTCAGTTGTCCGTGACCCTCCCGTTCGTGACAGCCAAAGGTCACCCCTTGCCGGATACTGCCGGTGCAGGTGTAGGTACGGGAGGGGGAAATGCCCCTTTCCAGTGCGGCGGCGGCTACCGTGAGTTTGAATACCGACCCCACGTTGTAGGACGAAAAGGGGCGGTTGAGCAAGGGGCTGTCTGACTGGTTGATCGCCTCCTCTAAATGAGCCGGAGAAAAGGTGGGAAAGGATGCGCACCCCACCAATTCCCCTGCCCGGCTCACCAGGATACACCCTTTTTTGCCGGAAGGGAACAATTGTTCTATCATTTGCTGAATGGAACTCTCCAGGGTGGTCACCACCCCGGCGCTATACCGGCTGGTGTCGTGCGCCACCACCGGCGCCACCCCGGACAGCGCCCCACCGTTCCCCCCAACCGTCACCCGAACGGTGGAGGGGGAAGAACCGCCAAGGAGTTGGTCGTAACTCAACTGCAGACCGGCAACCCCCTCTTTGCCGGCGGCATCGGTGTAGCCGATCAAATGGACTGCCGGTTGTACCTCCTGCAAGGGGGCGTAGCAGTGGATCAGGGTTGCCCCCGAAGCGGTAAAATACTGGGAAAACCGGGCAACAAAAGGGGAGTGTTGGGTCAATTGCTGTAATAAAGAACTGTTGTTCTCCATTTGCTGTACCGCCGTCACCACCGAAGGGGTTGGGGTGAGCACGGCGGCATATTCGCCCTGGGTGTTGGTAAGGGGAATGCCCTTCCGGTCAAACACCGTTCCTCTGGGATAGTCCACGGTCAGGGTGTATTCCGACTGTCCCCGGGCGGCTTGTAGGTACTCCTCCCCGGTGGCGATCCAGCCAATGCGCCCGGCGGCAATAATCAGCGCCCAGGTCAGCACAAAGGATATGATAATCATACGAATTTTCACCATTCATCACCCGGAATTAGTATGCCCGTAAGGGGGATTTTTATCCCGATCCCATTGGGTGATGGGTCTGCCGTCGGCATGACAGCCGCAACTCCCGTCCGGATTGCACCGTTCCCCCCGTTGCCTGATAAACCGCCCCTGGGGAAACTCATGGGTCTTGGCAAACTCCAAAATCGCCGGATGATCCCAAAGAATGGGGGCGTTGTAAAACAGTTTCAGATGGGCGAATTTGTCAAACACCTGATTGTAATGAGGGATTTTTTCCTGAATGTCCTGGTATTGCTCCTCGGTTAAGAAAATATTGCCCAGTTTGCCGTAGATCTTAAAAGGAGGCGCATCCGGATGGACGGTCGCCGCCGGTTCTTCCGGGCAAAGAGTGCCCTCTGCCGGCCGGCAGTCCCCCTTGATGCATTGGGTCTGCTCATGGGTAACCGGCGGCTCATCCGCCGGCTTTGCCCGGGTAACAGGGGCAGGTTCCTCCGTGACAGCCGCCGGGGCTTTTTCCTTGCCCCACCGGGCCTTGTTCCCCTTCTCCGACAGCTCGTGGCGTTTACAAGCCGCTTCAATGGTGGGCACCATCAGCAAAAATGCCATTTGGCAGGTGCCTTCCAACTCCGGCTGTGTCCCTTCAAAAATGTATTGGCAGATGGCTTGGAACAGCCGATAAGCGTCCTGTTCACTCATGTACTTCATGGCGTCGTAATAACTTTTGTAAAAAACGAACGTATCCCGCATGTGACTCACCCTTTCTACCTATCCCCGGGAAAAAAGGGTGGTGTTGCACAAAATCGTGCAACCGCCAAACTTTTTTCTTTTTTTATTTTCTTTTTGAAATAGGATTTTGGTTTTGTATCCAAAATCCTATTTCTCTTACCATAGACATTCCCATTGTTATTGGTATTACCATTGATATTGATATTCTTATTCTTATTTGGAGCATCCCGCCGGATATTCCCACGGGATGTTCCTACGGGATCCTCCCACGGGATGGGGGGTTACAAACCCACCAACCCATTTCGGCTCCCCTTGTCAGGGGAGCTGTCGGCGGTAGCCGACTGAGGGGTAGTCGTGTTCCCTTCTCTCCCTCCGTCATTTGCTACGCAAATGCCACCTCCCTCGTCAGAGGGAGGCAGGGAAAACCGCACCCCATTTGTATGTGTCAATACATCAGGCGATCACAAAACAACGGGCGACCACTGGTCGCCCGTTGTTCGTAATCTTCAAGTTTCTGCTTGTTTGATCAAATTGTAATATCCAAAACTTCGCAGGTTCCTTTGATGGTGTATTCTCCCAAACCGGCAGGCAAAAAGATGCAGTCGTATAATCCCAAAGCCATTTCGCCCCCGTTCCAGGTCAGGGTTGCCCCGCCTTCGGTCATCAACAGGGCGTGGAATGCATCCGCCCCTGCGTTACCGGTCATGGAGTCAAGGTGGCGGCTCACCTTAAAGTACCGGCAATCTGCCAAAACCCCGCTTGGCAGGTCTGCCCCGGTGGGTGCCGGTGACAGTTGGGTCACATCCAGCGCCTTTTCAATGTGCAATTCCCTGGGTTTGCCGTCTGCCCCCACTCTGCCGTAGTCATAAACCCGGTAGGTGGTGTTGGAATTTTGCTGGATCTCGGCAATCAGCATTCCTGCGCCAATGGCGTGAATGGTGCCGGCTGGAATAAAGAACACATCCCCTTTGTGTACCGGTACGGCGTGTAACACCTGGGTAAGGGTATTGTTTTCAATGCGCTCTTTCATCTCCTCTTTGGAGATGGTTTTTTCGAAGCCGTAGTACAGCGTAGCGCCGGGTGTGCAGTCCAGCACGTACCACATTTCGGTTTTGCCAAATCCCTTTTCCACCGCCATGGCGTATTGGTCGTCGGGATGCACCTGCACCGAAAGGGGCTGTTTGGCGTCAATGAGTTTGACCAAAATGGGGAAGAATGGGAATCGTTTGCCCTTTTCACCCACATACTCCGGGTGTTCTGCCACCACTTGCGCCAGACTCACGCCATCCTCTGCCACCGTGCTGTTGCCGTCTTTGTGGCAGGACAGCACCCATGCTTCGGCAATGGGGGACAGCGGACAGTTGGGGTAGACTGGCTTCAGAGCGGTGCCGCCCCATAAATAATCCTGAAACGCAGGGTACAATTTCATCGGTTTCATGTGCATTCTCTCCCAATGTAAAATTTTTCATCTGTTAGCATTATATAACAACCAATGGGGAAAAGCAACGGGAATAATCGAATTTCATTGATCCATACTATGAATGAACATTTGGAAGGAGGCATGGAGCGTGACCAAAAAAACCATGAGTTTTGTAAAAGGCATGGGCACCGGAATGGCAGTGGGTATGATGGCAAGTGCCGCCGGCGCCATGATGATGTCGGGCAACAAAAAGGCGTTGAAAAAGAAAGCGTCCAAAGCGGTAAAAGCCGTGGGGTCCATCGTGGACGACGTACAAAGCATGATGCGATAAATGAGTGGCCGTTCCCCCGTCCGGCAGGGGAACGGCACCGTTTTTTTGTTAGGGTGAACATTCAAATCCGCCTTCCTAAAACGACTTCGGATTTGAATGTTCACCCTATACTTGCATATTGCTTTAAAAAATGGTACAATATCTGTAATGATGAAGCAGGGAGTTTTTACATATGATATATACAGACAAACAAATGGAGACCCAAGCGTTTTTGCAGGTGGCATCTGCCATGTGTGCCGCCGCCCGTACCGCCCCCAAAACCAAGGGGCAGGACTATATCCACACCCTGGTGCTCACCGGAGAGGAACAGCAGATGTTGGCAAACAAAATGCGCCAACTGGGCGAGGAGTATTTCGGGGAAAACAGCAAGGCGTGGTACGGCAGAGATGCCGCCAACGTTGCCCAGGCGGCAGGTGTGGTGTTGATCGGGGTCAAGCCCCAGTATCGAGGCATCCCCCATTGCGGGATCTGCGGTTTTGAAAACTGTGACCGGTGTGAGTCCCAGGGCGGTGTGTGTGCTTATAACCACATTGACCTTGGTATCGCCGTGGGCTCTGCGGTGTCGGTTGCCGCTGACAGCCGGGTGGACAGCCGCATCATGTTCTCGGCAGGCAAAGGGGCAATGGAACTGGGACTGGGTCAGCCGGGTGTGATCTGGCAAGGCATCCCGGTGAGTATTTCCGGCAAAAGCATTTTCTTTGACCGGGTGGTCAAATAACCCATTGATACGGTGTTGATACAACCTTTGTATCGTTAAAACAGAAAGGCGGTTTTTACAATGAAAGAACCTATTATTCTTGAACCGGCAACGGCAACAAAACCTTCCGTAGGAAAGCGGTTGCTGGGTTGGTTGATTTATTTTCTTATTTTGGGTGGGGTGTATTGGTTTACCTTGCCGCCTATCCATTGGCGAAGCGGTCAATTCTGGGAATTTGTGCTGTTCGCCTTGGTGCTTCGCTTGATTATGAGCGGATTTTCGGTGATTAAAAAAACCTTCCGTAAATACAAGAACGGCGAACATCCGTCGGTGAAAGGGTCTGCCAAGGAATTGGGCAGTACCGCAAAGGTGACCGGTATCATCGCCGGGGTCATTGTGGTGTTTATGCTCGTGGGCTCGGTGGTTGGATGGGAACTGTTTAACGCAAGAAGTTATGCAGACCTGCTCACCACGCAGGACGGGGATTTCAGCGCCGACGTGGCAGAACTTTCTCTCAATAACATCCCGGTGGTGGATAAAGATACCGCCGAGCGGCTGGGATTGCGTAAACTGGGCGCCATCAGCGACCTGGTATCCCAGTTTGAGGTGGATGACAGTTACTATACCCAAATCAACTACAAAGGAAGCCCTTATCGGGTCACCCCCTTGATGTATGGGGACGTGTTTAAGTGGATGGGCAACCAATCCCAAGGAGTTCCTGCTTATATCACGGTGAATATGGTGACCCAGGAGACCCAGTTGGTTCGCCTGGAAGAGGGCATGCGGTATTCCAACGGCGAATATTTTATGCGGGACCTGAACCGTCATCTGCGATTCCAGTATCCCACCAAGATGTTTGATAACATCTCCTTTGAACTGGACGATAACGGCACCCCCTACTGGGTGGCATCCACCGTGACCTACCGTATTGGTCTGTGGAGCGGCAGAGATATTGAAGGGGCGGTGCTGTGCAACGCCGTTACCGGTGAAAGCCAGTATTTCCCGGTGTCAGAGGTGCCCTCATGGGTGGATCAGGTGTATTCCTCCGAAATGGTGCTGGAACAATTGGTGTACAACGGTAAATACCAATCCGGTTATTTCAACTCCCTGTTTGGGCAAAAAGGGGTACTGCAACCCACCGACGGATATAACTATATCGCCATTAACGACGACGTGTACCTGTATACCGGTATCACCTCTGCCGCCGGTGACGAATCCAACGTGGGCTTTGTGTTGGCCAATATGCGCACCAAAGAAACCTCCTATTATGTTTGCCCCGGGGCAGAAGAATATTCCGCTATGGAATCGGCAGAAGGTATGGTGCAGGATCTGGGTTATTCCGCCACCTTCCCCTTGCTGCTCAACGTGTCCGACCGCCCCACCTACTTTGTGTCGCTGAAAGACTCCGCAGGACTGGTGAAGCAATACGCTTATATTGACGTTCAGCAATACCAGGTGGTAGGCACCGGCAACACCATTTCTTCCGCTATGGAGGATTATGCCCAGAAGTTAAAAGACGAAGCGGATATTGAGATCCACGCCGGTAAAACAGAAGAAACCACCCAGGAAAAAACGGTAACGGTGACCGGTGTGATATCGGCGGTGACCTCTGCGGTGGTAGAGGGCAATACCCACTATTATATGCAACTGCAGGACGACCCTGCCATTTATATCCTTCCGGTGACGGTCAGCGACCAACTGCCCTTTGCCGCCGTGGGTCAACGGGTAACCTTGACCGTTCCGGCACAAGGGGATGGAAACAGTATGGTTGCCAGCGGATTTCAACCGGTTTTTGAATAACGTCTATGATTGAGGTTTTACTATGAATCAGTTTTATCAACAGCCGCCGGAAAACGGTTGGCAATCACCGCCGGAGCCCTTTTTTGAGTGGCAATGGCATAGCCGGCGCACCCAGGAAAAACGATCCCTCCGCCGCAGTATCAACGGGGTGGGGGCAGGGATGCTGCTCATTGAATTGATCGGCACGGTGTTGGTGCTGGTCATTACCGGCATCCTTGGGGTGCTGTTCCCCGGTGCAGACCAAAACGGAGTGTACTATCAAGGGCTGGAATATTGCCTGTATGCCCCCATCGCTGTGGGCGTTCCCTTTATCATCGCCGCAAAGATCGACCGCCGTGGGTTAGGGGAGTTGATCTCCTTTCAAAAGCATGGCAAGGGGTTGGGGATCGCCTGTGTGATGCAGTGCTTTTTGTTGGTGGCGGTGGGTAACTTTATCGCCGGCATCATTTCCATCAATTTTCCCCAAATGGAGGAAAACGTCACCGCCCTGATGGGGAACGACCCCACCAACGGCATGGAACTGTTGGTGACCCTTTTGCAAATGGCGGTCATCCCCGCCTTGGTGGAGGAATTTGCCTTCCGGGGTGTGGTGTTGGGAATGCTCCGTCCCTATGGGGATTGGTTTGCCATCATCACCAGCGCCTTTTGTTTTGGCATCATCCACGGCAATTTTATTCAGTTCCCCTTTGCTTTTTTCCTGGGCATCGGTCTGGGCTACGCCGTGGTGCGTACCGGCAGTTTAGTCCCTGCCATTGCGGTGCATTTTATCAACAACGCCACCTCTTGTTTGATCACCTATATCCAGCCCTACCTCAACGATGAGTGGAACGGTATTATCGGCTTTATGCTGTATCTGGCATGGGTGGTGGTAGGCGTGATTGGCTTTTTGATCCTGCAGGTTCGCTACCGGCAGCCCCCAACGCCTCACCGCCGTCCTCACGTCTATGCCGGTGCGCTGTCCCTGTCGGACCGTATCAGCACCTTGTTTACCGGGGTGCTGTGGCTTTTGGCGGTGGGAATGTACTTACTGGTATCCTTTGCAATGGCGGTGTAGATATGACCGATTATTATAACGATATCCCATTTATGACGCAGGCGTTGGAACAAGCCGTCCTTGCCCTTGCAACCGGTGACGTGCCGGTGGGGGCGGTGATCGTGAAAGAGGGTCAGGTCATTGCCGCCGGCTATAACCGACGAGAAGCAGACGGCAACGCCTTGGCTCACGCCGAGTGTCAGGCCATTGCCGCCGCCTGCAAAGCGGTGGGCAGTTGGCGGTTGAGCGGTTGCACCATGTACGTCACCTTAGAGCCCTGTCCCATGTGTGCCGGGGCAATCGTGAACGCCCGTATTGACCGGGTGGTGTACGGCGCCGCCGACCCAAAAGCCGGTTGTGTTGGGTCGCTGATCAACCTGTTTGCCCTGGATCTGAATCATACCCCTCGCATCACCGCCGGGGTGATGGCAGAGGAATGCGGCGCACTGTTGTCCCGATTTTTTTCAGACAAGCGGTAATAAAACCGGAAAAAACCATTGATTTTACCGAAAACCTATGGTAAAATGAATGCAGTATGTGTAAGGAGGTGGTCCGGATGGAGACCATTCGTTTTAAATCTCGGCTGTTTGGGTTCAAACGCCGTCAGGTTTTGGAATATATTGATGCGTCTTTTGCATCCTATGAGCAACAGTTGGCTGACTGTACCCGGGCACACCAAACCTACCGTGAGCAGGCGGAGGAAAAGATCGCCTTGCAACAAAATGCTTTGGATCAATCGGTTAAGGAAACCAACCAACTCCAGGAACAGTTGGATGAGATATCCCAAACCTTGGAAAATACCAATCATTTGTTGAGCAACCGTGAGCATGAATTGGCTTCCCTGCAGCAGGAACTGCAACAATCCCGGTTACTTGCCAGCGGTCTGCACAGCCAGTTGGATCTGTTGCAACAGCAAAAAAACCGTTCCGACGCAAAACTGGAGGAAAAAGACCGTTTGATCGCCAAACAGGCGTTGGAGGTCACCCGGCTGCATGACAGCGTGGATTCGCTGGAAGAACATTTCCGTTCGGTACAGGCGGATGCGGAACAAGGCACCGCAATGGTCAACCTGCTGAACCTGTTGCATGGCAGAAACCGTGCGTTGACCAAACAGGTTGCCCGTCTTCAGGCGCAGTTGGAAAATGAAAGATCCGACTCTCAGGTGGAGTCCTTTGTCAAAGCGGCGGCACAAAAGCAGGAGGCGGTGAAAACCACCGAGCAACTGTTTGCCACCGTTCGCCGGGAAATTCAGGAGGCGTTGGACAGCATTTCGGATAAGATCGAACACAGTTCACTAACGCCGGAGGAAGACCACAGTTTTGTGGACCTGGCAAATCTTTAATTGTATTGACCAATTGGGGGTACTCATATATTTCGGCGTGCGCACGCATGGGCCCTGGGCGACCGGGCGCCGCGAACCATGTCAGGCGGGGAACCGAGCAGCATTAAACGGTTTGCTTGGTGCGACGCAGTCAGTCTGTGCGTGCGTGCTCCGAAATATATGAACCCTCATTTTTTTATGGATCCTAACAGGGAGGCAAGAATATGTATCAGGTATTATACCGTAAATGGCGACCCCAAACCTTTTCGGACGTGGCGGGGCAGGATGCCATTACCGCAACCTTGAAAAATGAAGTGGCAACCGGTCGGTTGGCTCATGCTTATCTGTTCACCGGCTCTCGGGGAACCGGTAAGACCACCTGCGCCAAAATTCTTGCCAAAGCCGTAAACTGCCTTCATCCGGTGGACGGTGACCCTTGCAATGAATGTGAGATCTGCCGATCCATTGATAACGACACCATGATGGATATTGATGAGATCGACGCCGCCTCCAACAACGGGGTGGATTATATCCGGGCGTTGCGGGAAGAAG
>CAYLYC010000043.1:0-9591 GCA_964387715.1 uncultured Eubacteriales bacterium
GAGATGACCTTGTTTTTTGCGTTTTCCGGTATTTCGGTTATATTGCTGATATGGGCGTATCTTGTGGTACGCAAGGAAGGAAAAGTAATCTCACAGTTTCACCGTTCCTTTATCCGTCGTTCAACCGTCCCTAATTCGGATATGTATGACCGGTTTTCCTTGCCGGTCATCGTGCTTTGCGAAGATGAGATCGTATGGTATAACAGCTTGTTTCGTAGTTTTGTGTTGAAAAGCGAAGATGTAGTAGGCGCCATACCGGAGCGTTTGCTTTCTCTTGCCACCCGTTCCTCGTTGCGTCTTTCGGGGAAAGGGGAAGAAGAAATAGACGGCAAATGTTACAGCATTTATTCATCCTATTATGAAGATGACCAAAAACGGTATCAGGTTTTATATTATGCGGATATTTCCGATTGGAAAGCGATTGCTACCGCTTATGACGAAAGCCGTCCGGTGGTTGCAATTTTGGCAATCGACTCCTTCGATGAAATTGTGGATTCCATGAGCGAAAGTGAGCAGGCAGGTTTCAAAGGTGCTATTGATAAGGAGATCGAGAAGTTTACCGCTTCCATTTCCGGTGTAACAAAAAAGTTGAAAAACAATCGTTACATATCGATTTTTGACGAAAAAAGTTATGCCGCATTACGGGCTGACGGCTTCTCCATCTTGAAACAAGTACGCAATCTTGAGTTTCCCGGCAAGGTTAAAGCAACTTTGTCCATTGGTGTTGGCCGGGGAGCAGACACCATGAAGCATTGCGAGCAGATTGCTTTGCAATCCCTGGAAATGGCACAAGGAAGAGGCGGTGACCAGGCAGCAATTAAGACCAAGGATAACTATGAGTTCTTTGGCGGTGTAAGCGGCAGCGGTGTAGAAAAACGCACCAAGGTAAAAACCCGTGTGGTTGCGTCTGCTTTGAAAGAACTGATCCGGGGCAGTGACCGTATTTTTATTATGGGTCATAAGTTTGGCGATATTGACAGTTTGGGGGCATCCTACGCTTTGTGGAAAAGCATTGTCTCTCAGGGCAGAGAGGCATACATCGTTTTGGATGAAAAGACCCATCTTGCCAAAAGTTTGATCGCCCAGATCCGTCAGGATGAATCGCAAACGGTTCTTATTTCCGGATCACAAGCAAAAGCGGGACTGACACGAAAAAGTCTGCTGATCATATGCGACACCCATCGGCGTGATTTTATTGAGGACAGCAGTATTTACGACGGCTGCCAATTCACGGTGGTGATTGACCATCATCGAAAAAACACGGATTTTATTGATGATAGTGTTCTCTTTTATCATGAACCACACGCTTCATCAACCTGCGAAATGGTTGCTGAATTATTGCAATATATGGACAGTTCATCCATTGAACCAGCACAAGCCAATGCGCTTCTTGCCGGTATTATGTTGGATACACGGAATTTTGTTTTGCGAACCGGTGTTCGCACCTTTGAAGCGTCCGCCTATTTGCGGGAACGGGGTGCTGATCCGGTTGCAGTGAAAAAACTGTTTGCCGATTCCATCGACGTGTACCGTGAACGTTCCATGCTGGTTTCTCGTGCACAGTTTTATCAGCAATTTGCACTCACTTCTCCGGATGACGGTCAGCAGGTTTCTCGTGTGGCCGCATCTCAAGCGGCAGATGAGTTGCTGAATATTGAGGGGGTCGATGCTTCCTTTGTATTATATTCCTATGGTGATAACGTTAGCATTTCTGCCCGTTCATTGGGCAAGGTAAATGTACAGATCATCATGGAACAGTTGGGTGGCGGCGGTCACCATACCATGGCGGCTACGCAGTTAAAGGGTGTTTCGTTAAACGAGGCAAAAACTCGTTTGATTCAAATATTGGAACAATCTCATCGAAAGGATGATTCAAAATGAAGGTAATTCTTACCCAAAATGTAAAAAGTATCGGAAAAGCCGGTGAACTTCATGAGGTTTCTGATGGCTATGCAAGAAATTTTCTGTTTCCCAAGGGTCTTGCAAAGGAAGCGAACGCTCAGGCAATGAGCGAATTGAAGAACAAGGAATCTTCCGACGCGTTTAAGAAAAAGAAAATTCGGGAAGAAGCAGAAGCGGTGAAGGCAAAGTTGGATGGACAAACCATTCGCATTGCCGCAAAAGCCGGTTCCGGCGGTCGTTTGTTTGGTTCGGTTACGGCTGGCGATATTGCCGACCATGTGGAAAAATCCACCGGTTGCCAGGTTGACAAACGGAAGATCACCATGAAAAGTGATATTAAGAACTTTGGCACATACGAAGTTGAAATCAAACTGCATCAAGGTGTTTCGGCAAAAGTCATTGTTGAAGTAGGGGAATAAAGGAGGATCTAATATGGATCAAAAAACATTACATATCGTTTCCCACACCCACTGGGATCGGGAATGGTACATGAGCTTTGAACAGCATCGCATGCGATTGGTGGAACTGTTTGACGCTTTGATTGAAACCATGGAGCAACATCCGGAATATAAATATTTCCACATGGACGGTCAATATGTTGTGATTGAGGACTATCTGGAGGTCCGTCCCGGTATGCGGGATCGTCTTGTGAAGTTGTTACAGGAAGACCGGATTCAAATTGGTCCTTGGTACGTTCTTCAGGATGAATATTTGACCAGCGGTGAGGCAAATGTGCGCAACATGCTGTATGGCATTAAATTGTGCAAAGAAATCGGCGCTGATCCGGTTATGTGCGGATATTTTCCCGATGCTTTCGGCAATATTTCCCAAGTGCCTCAAATTCTGAATGGCTTCAACATTGATGCAGCGGCTTTTGGCCGTGGCGTTACCGCTATTTTAGAGAACAACACCGTGGATACAAATGCTGAAAACAATTCATCGGAAATCATTTGGCGTTCTCCTGACGGCTCTGAAGTTATGGGTATTATGTTCGTAGCGTGGTATCACAACTCTATGGAACTGCCCACCACAGAACCCGCTCTTAAAAGAAAGATCAACAAGGTGTTAAAAAATCTTGTACCCTCGGCAAATACTCCTCATTTGTTGGGACTGAACGGTTGCGATCATCAACCGGTGCAACGAAATGTGTATGACGCCATTGCGCTTGGCAATGAGATCTACGGGGATGATTTGAAGATCATTCATTCCAATTTCAAGCAATACATCGATTCTGTTCGTCCTTATAAAGACAGTTTTCCTGTTCAGGAAGGGGAGATCAACGGTCAACGCACCAAGGGTGCTGTTCCGCTGATCGATACTGCGTCTACCCACGTGCCGTTGAAACAACGGAATCATAAGGGTCAAAACGCCCTGGAGCGGATCGCCGAGCCGTTGAGTGTGATTGCTATGTCCAACGGTGATACCTATCGTTACGACCAATTGCTCTATGCCTGGAAGATGCTGATGCAAAATCATCCTCATGACTCGATTTGCAGTTGCAGTTGTGACGAGGTTACCAGAGAAATGGTTACCCGCTTTGAAAAATCCTTACAGGCAACGGAATTTGTTGCCAATGAGGCCATGGACGCAGTGGTAAAATCCATTGACACCTCAAAACTTTCTGACCGAAACATTGTGGTCTTCCATACCAGTCCTTTTGAAACGGTGGATACTGTCACCGCATACGTTGATTTCCCGAAAGACGCCCAGGTTACCGATTTGTCGGTTGTGGATGGCAACGGAAATGCAGTGCCTTGCGTTGTTAAAGATCTGGGGCTCACCTTTACCTATGTACTTCCCAAGGATAAATTCCGCAAGTCCAAATATGTAAAACGGTTCCAGGTTACAATGCTCATTAAAGCCAAAGGCATTGGGTATTGTACCTATCAGGTGTTACCCAAAGCCCAGTCGGTAGCTTGTGATTTAACCGTTCATGAAAATGGAGCGGAAAACAAGTATCTTTCCTTTGTGATCGAAAAGAACGGTTCTTTAACCGTTACCCATAAGCAAAGCGGACGGGTTTACCGGGATAACAACGTATACGAAGATTTAGGTGACGTAGGTGAGAGTTACAATTTCCGACCGGTTAAAAAGGATGTAGCCATAACCACTAAAGAGGATGTTGCCAAGGTTTGGTTGGCAGAACAAAACGATTTTTCTGTTACCTTCGGTATTGAAAATCATATTTCCATTCCTGCCGGTGCGGAGAATAAACAACGCACCTCCCAGGTTATCGATCACACCATTACCACCTATGTAACCCTCAAAGCCGGCGTGAACCGCATTGATGTGAACGCCCAATTTAACAACCAATCGGAAAATCACCGGTTCCGTGCTTTGTTTGCACCTCAGATCACCTGTGATACTGCACTTGCGGAAGGTCAGTTTGATGTGGTTGACCGGGAGATCGTTCCTTACAAAACCTGGAAAAATCCTTGCTATTGTCAACGGATGCAAAGTTTCTTCGGCCTGGAAGACAAAAACGACGGCGCAGGGTTGCTGATTGCTGTGCGTGGGCTCAATGAATATGAAATTCTCCGTGACGGCAACAACACCATGGCGCTAACATTGCTTCGCTGTGTTGGTGAAATGGGCGACTGGGGTTATTTCCCCACACCGGATGCCCAATGCAAAGGGGAACAGTCCTTGTTCTATTCCATCGTTCCCTTTAGTGCGGATACGAAACCGGAAGCATATCACGGCGCTTTCACCTTCCATGGCGATTGCTTGTCGGCTAAATCTACCGATCATCATAAAGGTACACAGCCCACTTGCAAAACATTGGTTGTTGCCGAAGGTGATTATATGTCCTTTGCCGCCTTCAAAAAGGCAGAAGCAGACGACAGTGGTATCCTTCGCTTTTATAATGCTCACAGAGATGGTACGAAACTGTCGTTGACCTTCCCCAATGGATGCCAATCGGTCCACTCCGCTAATCTGGCCGAGCAGAAGGATCAGGAAATTACCACCGAGGGCATTTCTGTTCCTGCCAAAAAGATCGTTACTTACAAAATTCAATTCTAACGCAAAAACTCCTTGGCGGTTGCCAGGGAGTTTTCCTTTGGTCTGGAGCAAGGGTTTACGAGCGATGCCCGTATATTTTTTTGAATTTCTCATACACATAGTGATGAGGAGTTGATGATGTGAAAATAATAGAATGGGTGCTGTTAGCCGGTGTGGGTGCGGCTTTGCTTTGGATGTTGGTGGGTATGCTGCGCCGTGGAAATGTTGTTAAGACGTGGATGCTGTCTGCTGTGATCGGTGTTGGCAGTTTGCTTGTGATTGCAGGTATTGGAACCTTAACAACACCTATGCTAAACGTGAACGGGTATACCTTGGCAAGTTCGGCGGTTTTGGGCGTACCGGGAGTGATTGCCATGATGATCGTGAAAATTCTTTGGGGAATATAAGACACCCTTGCAAAAAGGGGAAATGTTTAGTATAATACATACAGAGTTATTTTCCGAGAGGATTTGTGAATATGGATACTAACATTCAAGCGTACTATCGGTCGTATCAAGATAAACACATCACCTTTTGCGGGATTGGTGTAAGCCATCAACCGCTGATTGAAAAATTTGCCCTTGCAGGTGCCAAGGTTCGGGCTTGTGATAAAAGAACAAGGGAACAACTGGGCGATTTGGCCGAGCGGTACGAAGCGATGGGTGTTGAGCTTTGTTTAGGGGAACGTTATCTTGACGATGTATCCGGTGATTTGATTTTCCGCACACCGGGGCTTCATTATAACACGCCGGCGTTGGTGAAAGCCAGAGAGGACGGTATTCCCATCACCTCCGAAATGGAGGAATTTTTCCGGCTTTGTCCTGCGCCGATTTATGCCATAACCGGTTCGGACGGTAAAACCACCACCACCTCCATTGTTTGTGAGTTATTAAAAACCACCGGGAAACGGGTGTTTATTGGCGGCAACATTGGTACGCCCTTATTGCCCGTGGTGGAAGAGATCACGGCGGATGATTATGTGGTTGTGGAACTTTCCTCCTTCCAACTTATGTCCATGAAAGCCGATCCGGCGGTTGCGGTGGTAACCAATGTAAGTCCTAACCACCTGGACGTTCATAAGGATATGGAGGAATATATAGAAGCCAAAACCAATCTGTTCCGCTATCAGCCAAAAGACAGCCGCACGGTATTAAATCTGGAAAATGATATTACACGTTCATTTGCCCCGTTTGTTCCCGGCGAATGTGTCTTTTTCAGTCATCTTCAACCGGTGGCAAATGGCTGTTATTTGCAGGATGACATCATCTATTCCTCTGTGAACGGTGTTGCAGTTGCGGTGTTGAATGTTGGGGATATTCGTATTCCCGGGGCTCACAACGTTCAAAACTACATGGCTGCCATTGGGGCAGTTTGGGGTGTGGTTACTCCTGAAAATATTCTTCGGGTTGCAAAAGAGTTTGGCGGGGTAGAGCATCGAATTGAATTTGTGCGGGAGTTAAATGGAGTTCGTTATTATAACGATTCCATCGCCACCAGTCCCACCCGTGCCATTGCAGGATTGAATTCGTTTGACCAAAAACAAATCATCATTGCCGGCGGTTATGATAAACATATTCCTTTTGAACCCTTTGCCCAAAAGGCGATTGAAAAAATCAAACTGTTGATCTTAACAGGCGATACTGCTAACACCATAGCCGAATGTGTAAAAAAACAGCCGAATTATGATGCACAACAATTGGAAATCGCGTTTGCCTCCTCCATGGAGGAAGCGGTTATGATCGCCTCCCAAAGAGCGGTAGCAGGGGACGTGGTTTCCCTTAGCCCGGCGTGTGCCAGTTTTGACCGTTATCCCAACTTTGCGGTGCGTGGTCAACATTATAAAGACCTGGTTAATGATTTGTAATTAGGGATATTTTCTATTATAGCATTTTGCTCATTGTTCATGGAGCATAAAATGACGGCGCACACAAAAAAATTAAAAAAAGTCTTGACAACTGGCCGAAACGGTCGTATAATGTAGTCAATTTCATAGAAAAGCTGTGACGAAGACGGTTGAAAACAGTTTTGTTTCAGAGAGTTGACGGTTGGTGCAAGTCAATAACAATAGTTTTTATACCCATCACTTCTGAGCTGAGCATCTGAATTTCCAGTAGGGTGTTCCGTGATTGCTGCGTAAATGCATAGAGCTTGTTTGAGCTTGAAGAGTGGTAACCAAACGGTTGCAATTTGAGTGGTACCGCGAGTGTAGTATTTTTACACCCGTCTCAAAGGTTTTCTTTGAGACGGGTTTTGTTATTTAAGGAGGAATTATTATGCAAAATGTATCCGACAACAAATTACAAGAGATTGCTGTACGTATTCGGGAAATGCGTGAGATTTACGGATTTTCTGTTGAAGAAATGGCAATGAAGACCGAAGTATCGATTGATCAATACACGATTTACGAAGAAGGCAAAGATGATCTTCCCTTTAGTTTTATTCATAAATGTGCCTTGGCCTTTGACATGGAAATTACCGATTTGCTGAAAGGGCACAGCGCACACCTTTCATCTTATACCGTTACCCGCAAAGGCAGGGGTCAACAAACTGTAAATGAAGACGGAATCCAAATCCAAAATCTGGCTCCCCGGTTCCGTTCCAAAATCGCCGAACCCTATTGGGTAAAATATGAATACTCGGCTGACCAACAAAACCGCCCGATTCACACAACCACCCATAGCGGTCAGGAATTTGACCTGGTGATCAGCGGCAGCTTAAAGGTGCAGGTAGGGAATAACACGGAAATTCTCCACGAAGGGGACAGCATTTATTACGATAGCGGTACCCCTCACGGTATGATTGCCGTTGACGGTCAGGATTGCTTGTTCCTGGCGGTCGTTTTGCCTGGCGAAGCCACCGAGGAAAAAGACGTACGGGAAAGCATTGTGACAGCCAGAACCATGGAAAATCTTATTTCGGACAAATTTGTTAAAACCGAAGAAGACGAAAATGGTGTGGTTACCAAAATCGACTTTGAAAACGAAGATTCCTTTAACTTTGCTTTTGATATTGTGGACGGCATTGCGGATGCCCATCCTGATAAAGTTGCCATGGTTCACGTGTCAAGGGATTTGACCGAACGGACCTTTACCTTTAAGGATATGAAACGTGCATCAGCACAAGCCGCTAACTATTTTAAATCTCTTGGTATCAAAAAAGGCGACCGGGTTATGCTGGTTCTTAAACGCCATTATCAGTTCTGGTATTCCATCCTGGGTCTGCATAAACTGGGTGCTATCGCCATTCCTGCAACCTGTCTGTTGCAAGAACATGACTTTGAATATCGGTTTAATACTGCCGGCGTTTCTGCTCTTGTTTGCACCGCTGACGGGGACGTGGCCCATCAAGCAGAGATGGCCATCGAAAAATGCCCTCAGGTCACCACAAAAGTTTTGGTTGGCGGTCAAAAAGAGGGGTGGCATGATTTTGATGCCGAGTATGAATTGTTCTCCGGTAAGTTTGAACGCACCGAAGATACCCCCTGCGGGGATGATCCTATGATCATGTTCTTCTCCTCCGGCACTACCGGATATCCTAAAATCGCAACCCATAGTTATAAATATCCTTTGGGCCATTACATCACTGCCAAATATTGGCACAATGTAGACCCCAACGGCTTACACTTCACCATTTCTGATACCGGTTGGGGAAAAGCGTTGTGGGGCAAATTATACGGTCAATGGCTGTGTGAAGGCGGCGTATTTACCTTTGACTTTGACCGTTTTGATGCGGCAGAAGTATTGCCCATGTTTGCAAAACACAACATCACCACATTCTGCGCACCTCCCACCATGCTTCGTATGCTGATCAAACAAGATATTTCTCAATATGATCTGTCTTCGATCAAGCACATGACGACTGCCGGTGAAGCGTTGAATCCCGAAGTTTATCATCAATTCTTAAAAGCCACCGGTCTGAAGATCATGGAGGGCTTTGGCCAAACCGAAACCACCCTTTCGATTGCAAACCTCATGGGTTCCGGCCATAAGATCGGTTCTATGGGTAAACCCACTCCCTTGTATGATGTGGAATTGCACACACCGGAAGGAAAATTGGCCGAAGTCGGGGAAGTAGGGGAAATTGTTATCAAAACATCCGATAAAGTTCCCTGCGGCTTGTTCCTGGGCTATTATGGCGATGAACAAAAAACCAAGGATGTTTGGCATGACGGTTATTATCATACCGGTGACACCGCCTGGATGGATGAAGATGGCTTCTACTGGTATGTAGGCCGTACCGATGACGTAATCAAGTCATCCGGTTACCGTATCGGACCTTTCGAAATCGAAAGTGTTATCATGGAACTGCCTTATGTTTTGGAATGCGGTGTATCTGCTGCTCCTGACGAGGTGCGTGGACAAGTGGTAAAAGCCAGTATTGTGCTGACCAAAGGCACCGAACCCACCGAGGAACTGAAGAAAGAGATCCAAAACTATGTTAAAACCCGTACCGCGCCCTATAAATACCCCAGAATCGTGGTGTTTAAGGATGAATTACCCAAGACCATCAGCGGAAAAATCATCCGTAATAAACTGTAATTTATCGATTATAAAATCTTGACAAGCCAATTACGGTATGATATAATTGTTCAACATAAAGGCGATGACGAAGAGAGTCGTTTTGTGTCCCTTTACAGAGAAATGACGGTTGGTGCAAGTCATAAGGTAATCAAAGCGAACTGTAGCT
>CAYLYC010000044.1:0-9510 GCA_964387715.1 uncultured Eubacteriales bacterium
TGACCGCTTCCTCAATGTTTTCTGCTCTTACCAAGTAGTCCAAAGAAACACCAAACATATCTGCAATTTGAACCAGAACGGAAATATCCGGCGAGGATTCTGCACGTTCCCATTTTGATATGGTTTTATCCGAGTAATTCAGTTTTTCAGCCAGTTCCATTTGGGTCATATTATTGAGAAGCCGCAATTCGGTTATGTTTTTAGCCACAATGGCTTTGATGTCTTCCACTCAGTTCCCCCCAATACCGTTTTTTTGTATTATACACCCAAACGAAAGAATTTTCAAGTACTTGTTGACATTTCAACAAGTGTATGCTATACTTCGACTTGTTGAAATTTCAACAAGCGTGTGAAGACCTATGATCTACGCTGACGTTGGCAGCGTATCAATTGGAAAAACTCATATATAAATGAAAGGATTATTTTTATGAAAACAAGAATTATTGTAGACTCAACATCCGACTTGCTCCCCAATATGAAAGAACGGGTGCATGTTATACCCCTTACTGTTTATTTTGGCGCAGAGGAATACGTTGATGGTGTAACCATTGACCATAGAATGTTTTATGAAAAATTGGTGGAAAGCGACGTCTTGCCCACAACAAGTCAGGCAACACCAAATGCTTTTGCCAAGGAATTTGACAAGGCAAAAGAGGCGAATGAGGCCGCTGTGGTAATCACCTTATCGTCAAACCTCTCCGGTACTTATCAAAGCGCTGTTATTGCGGCTGGCGACTATGAAAATGTTTATGTTGTTGATGGCGGTACCTGTGCGGTCGGCGGCGGTATTTTGACCGAATACGCTTTAAAACTGCTTGATGATGGTTTAGAGGCAAAAGAGATTGCAGAGGAATTGGAAAAGGCAAAAGAGAAGATTGTAATTGTGGCGCTGGTAGATACCCTTGAATATCTCAAGAAGGGTGGAAGATTATCTGCTGTTGCCGCATTTGCAGGGGGAATATTAAACATCAAGCCGGTCTTGTCTTTGGTCGACGGTCAGATCAATATTCTCGGTAAAGCACGTGGCTCCAAACAAGGAAACAATCTGCTGGTTCAGGAAATTGAAAAAGCCGGCGGTGTGGATTTTGACAAACCCGTTCTGCTTGGCTATACCGGGCTTTCGGATGCGTTGCTTCTCAAATACATTGAGGATAGTAAGCACATCTGGGAATGTGGCTTGGACAACGTTCGATACACAACGATCGGCAGTGTGATCGGCACCCATGCCGGACCCGGTGCAGTTGCCGTGGCGTTCTTTAAAAAATAAACCCCTTTAATGCGTTGAGCGTTTGGGATGCATATCAAAAATAGTCAGGCGCTTTTTTATGTATATTGTGCGTTGTCCTCGCATATAGTTTAGCAAAGAAACGAGGAAAAGAGGACGGGTCGCATGACAGATACAAGCATATACAAAGATATTGCGCGGCGTACCGACGGCAACATTTATATTGGAATCGTCGGTCCGGTTCGCACCGGAAAATCCACAATGATCAAACGGTTTATGGATACCATGGTAATCCCGTATATCGAAGGGGAATACCAACGGGAGCGGGCAGTGGATGAGATGCCCCAATCGGCTGCCGGCAGAACCATTATGACCACAGAACCGAAATTCATTCCGGAAGAAGCGGTGAAGATCAATTTAGACGGAACAGGGGAATTGTCCATTCGCATGGTGGATTGCGTGGGGTATATTGTGCCAAGCGCCCTGGGTTATGTGGAAGAAGACCGTCCCAGAATGGTGAAAACACCTTGGTTTGAGGAAGAAATTCCCTTCAATATGGCGGCTGAAATGGGAACGCAAAAGGTGATCTCCGAACATTCCACCATCGGAATCGTGGTAACGACCGATGGCAGCATCAGCGACATTCCTCGGGAGGAATATGAGGAAGCGGAAGAGCGGGTCATTCATGAACTGAAAGAAATCAACAAACCCTTTGTGGTGTTGCTTAATTGTGTGGAACCCGGTTTGGACAGTTCATTGGCATTGGCGGCTCAACTGACAAAAAAATATGAAGTTCCGGTGTTGCCGGTGAATTGTCTGGAAATTGGCCAGGAGGAGATTCGCAACATTCTCTCCCAGGTGCTGTATGAGTTCCCGGTGCAGGAGGTACTCATTCATTTGCCCGGTTGGATCAACACGCTGGGGGTTGACCATTGGTTGAAACAAAGCATTTACCGTGGGATCTCTGACAATGCCGATCGGGTAACCCATATCCGGGAACTGCACCATTTGGCAGAAGCGTTGCAGGAAAACCAACATATCCAGTATGCTCAAATGAAATCGGTGGAATTGGGAAACGGCAGAGCGACGGTAGAGGTAGGACTTTTGCAGGAACTGTTTTATCAGATCCTTGCAGAAGAAACCGGCTTAGAACTGTGCGGTGAAGAAGGATTGATGGGTTGTTTGTTGGAACTGGCAGACGTGAAACGCCGTTACGATAAGGTGAAGTTCGCCTTGGAAGAAGTAGAACGGGTTGGCTATGGTATCGTGATGCCGGAAAAAGAGGAAATGACCTTGGAAGAACCGGAAATCATGAAACAAGGGGGTCAATACGGTGTTCGGCTGAAAGCCAAAGCCCCCTCCATTCACATGATGCGAGCAGATATTCAAACCGAAGTGACACCGGTGGTTGGCTCGGAAAAACAGTCAGAAGATCTGGTTCGTTATCTGTTGGCCGGTTTTGAGGATGACCCCACTCAAATCTGGGATTCCAATATTTTTGGAAAATCCTTGCACGACCTGGTGAATGAGGGATTACACGCAAAACTTTCCCGTATGCCGGCTGATGCCAGAGGTAAGTTGCAGGAAACCATCAGTCGGGTGATCAACGAGGGTTGCAGTGGGCTGATCTGCATTATTTTATAACACAAAAAAAGACGGTCGGATTCAACCGACCGTCTTGCTGTTTTTACACTAAACGTTAAACCGGAACAAAACAATGTCCCCATCTTTCATCACGTATTCTTTGCCTTCGGAACGGACAAGCCCTTTTTCCTTGGCGGCAACCATAGAGCCCAGTTCCATAAATTCGTCATATCCGATGACTTCGGCACGGATAAAGCCCTTTTCAAAGTCGCTGTGGATCTTACCGGCGGCTTGCGGTGCCTTGGTGCCTTTCACAATGGTCCAGGCACGGACTTCCGGTTTGCCGGCGGTGAGATAAGAGATCAGTCCCAGCAGGGAATAGCAGGCCTGGATCAAGCGGTCAAGACCGGAGCAGGGGAGACCCAATTCTTCCAGGAACATGGCTTGTTCTTCTTTGTCCATTTGGGCGATCTCCGCTTCGATCTCCGCACAAATGGGCAATACCCCCGAACCTTCTTCGGCGGCGATTTTTTGGACGATCTGATACCCCTCGTTGTTGTCAATGCCGTCGGTCAGGTCGTTTTCCCCTACGTTGCAGGCGTAAATCACCGGCTTGTCGGAAAGCAGACCGATTTCTTCAATGATCGGAGCATCGTCTTCACTCCGTTCAAAGGAACGGGCAGATTTCCCGCTTTCCAAATGGGCATACAGGTTTTTCAGCAATTCCACTTGGGACGCCAGGGATTTATCCCCCTTCATGGCTTTGGCAGTGCGGTCAATACGCCGCTCCAGCATTTCCATATCCGAAAAGATCAATTCAAAGTTAATGGTCTCAATGTCACGGGCGGGGTTGATGTTGCCGTCCACGTGAATAATGTCGTCATTCACAAAGCAACGGACTACGTGCACAATGGCATCCACTTCCCGGATGTGGGAAAGGAATTTGTTGCCCAAGCCCTCTCCCTTGGAAGCACCCTTAACAAGACCTGCAATATCCACAAATTCCACCGTAGCAGGGGTGATCTTATCGGGCTTGTGAATTTCCGCCAATTTGTCTAACCGTTCATCGGGAACAGCCACCACACCAACGTTTGGCTCAATGGTGCAGAAAGGGAAGTTGGCCGACTGAGCGCCGGCGTTGGTGATTGCGTTAAATAAAGTGGATTTGCCAACGTTCGGCAATCCTACGATTCCTAATTTCATGTTTATTACCTCAACTTTTAGTTTTTCAAACTGTGCATAGGGGCGGGGATCCGGCCGCCTCGGTTGATAAATACGGATGGGGAAGCGGTGTTGACCGGCATAATAGGACCGCTACCAAGCAAACCGCCGAAATCCAGTTCTTCGCCCATGGTTTTACCAATGGCGGGGATCAAACGAACCGCAGTGGTTTTGGAGTTGACCATACCGATGGCGGCTTCGTCGGCGATAATGCCGGAAATTACATCCGCAGTGGTGTCACCGGGAATAACCACCATATCCAAACCAACCGAGCAAACAGCGGTCATGGCTTCTAATTTTTCGATCTTCAGACAACCCGATCGGGCGGCGTCGATCATGCCGGCATCTTCGGAAACGGGAATGAATGCACCGGATAACCCGCCAACATGGGAGGAAGCCATAACACCGCCTTTTTTAACGGCATCATTGAGCATGGCAAGACAAGCGGTGGTACCGCATGCGCCGCAGGTTTCCAAACCCATTTCTTCCAAAATGTGAGCAACCGAGTCACCAACAGCCGGCGTAGGGGCAAGGGAAAGGTCCACGATTCCAAAAGGAACGCATAACCGCCGGGACGCTTCTCTGGCAACCAGTTGACCCATACGGGTGATCTTAAATGCGGTGCGTTTAATGGTTTCAGCCAATACGTCAATGGAACAATCCTTACCGCATTTTTTCAAAGCAGCGACCACCACACCGGGACCGGAAACGCCAACGTTGATAACGCAATCCGGCTCACCGGCACCGTGGAACGCCCCTGCCATAAAGGGGTTATCTTCCGGGGCGTTGCAGAATACCACTAATTTTGCGGCGCCGATACAATTACGGTTGGCAGTCAGTTCGGCACAACTGCGAATGATGCCCCCCATTTTCTTGACCGCATCCATATTGATACCGGTTTTGGTGCTGCCGATGTTCACCGAGGAGCACACGTTGTTGGTTTCTGCCAATGCCTCGGGGATACTTTCCATCAAAGCATAGTCGCCGGCAGAAAAGCCCTTGTGAACCAACGCGGAATAACCGCCGATAAAATTGATTCCCAACGTATCAGCCGCCCGTTGCAAGGTGTGGGCGAATTTTTTGACTTGCGCTCCGGGACAGGCCGCTGCCAACATGGCGATGGGTGTTACCGAGATGCGTTTATTGATAATGGGAATACCCAGTTCTTTTTCAATTTCTTCGCAAACCGAAACCAAATTTTCGGCATAGGCGGTAATTTTGTCATAAACTTTTTGACAGGCCTTATCAATATCACTGTCAATACAAGAGAGCAGAGAAATCCCCATGGTAACGGTACGGATATCCAGATGCTCCTCTTGGATCATATTGATGGTTTCTAAAACATCATGATAGGAATAGTTCACCGAATTGCCTCCTAAATTCTATGCATAGAATTAAAAATTTCCTCGTGCATGGTGCGAATGGACAAATCCATTTCTTCTCCCAGATTTGCCAATTTGTCCGAAAGCTCCGCAAAGGATACGGTGCATTCATCGATCTCTACGATCATAACCATGGTAAAATAGTCTTGCAACACTTTTTGGGTTACATCCACAATGTTGCAGTTGTTTTCAAAACAAATGCCGGATACTTTACTTAATATCCCAACTTTATCCTTTCCGATTACCGAAATTACTGCTTTCACAGCCATCCTCCGTTCCAATTTTCATAATAACGAGGTTATTATACCATACTTTTTAAAAATTTGAACCATAATTTTACAAAAACTTGTTTTATTATTCTGTTTTTTGTGGTATGATAAGAAAAAATACTTTAATTTAGAGTGGCTGAGGAACATGAAATATAAAAATGTAATCGATTTTCATATTCATACGGACAATTCCAATGACGGACACGACTCCCTTATGGTAATGAGTGAGCGTGCGGTTCAAAAAGGGATTCGTGCCATTGCGGTAACCGACCATGCGGAATGTCATCGGTATTGGCGGGATAGTTTTCATCTGGCTACCCGTTACAGCTATTTTGAAACGTTAAAAGCCAGAAGCGCATTTTTAGGTCAACTTGCTATTATGACCGGTATTGAACTGGGGCAGCCCTTGCACAATCTGGAAGCCGCTTCCGATGCGCTGGGCAGTAATAAGTTTGACTTTGTGATCGGCAGTTTGCATTTGGTACGGGGCAATCAGGATTTTTGGAAGATCGATTATCATACCGCCAACGTTCCCCGGTTGCTTCACCAGTATTTGGATGAAATTTACGAGATGGTTTGCTGGGGGCAGTTTGATACCCTGGCACACATCACCTATCCCTTGCGTTATATTGTGGGGACCCATCGGATCCCTGTGGATCTGAAGGATTACGAACCCCAGATTCGTCAGATCCTGGAACGCATGATCGCTGACGGCATTGCGCTGGAACTGAACACCCAGGGTTACCGTACCGAATACGGACGACCCACGCCGGATCTGGACATTTTGCAAATGTACAAGGAAATGGGCGGTCGGTACGTTACCATCGGCTCGGATGCCCATTATGCAGCCGATGTGGGTGCCGGGATCGAAGACGGCATGGATCTGCTGGTGAAAGCCGGTTTTGAGAACATCACCATCTTTGACAAACGGGAACCCATCTTATTACCCATTGTATAGGAGTGCCTGTATGATTCTTCGCATTGATGCCCATGCTAAATTGAATTTGACCTTACATATCACCGGCAAACGGGATGATGGGTATCATACGCTGGATACCATTATGCAATCGGTGATGTTGGGGGATGAGATCGTCCTTTCCTCAGGGGAGGATGGGGAGATTCATCTTTCCTGCTCGGATGATACCATTGACCAAGAAAAGAATATTGCCTATAAAGCCGCAAAACTGTTTCTTGCCACGTTAAAGGAAAACGACGGTTTCGTCATTCATTTGCACAAAAACATTCCGGTCTCTGCGGGACTGGGCGGCGGCAGTGCCGATGCCGCAGGGGTGCTGTTTGGTTTAAACCATTGGTACGGCAATCCGTTCAGCCATGAACAGCTTTGTGAAATGGCACTTACGCTGGGGGCAGACGTTCCTTTTTGCCTCACCGGAGGCACACAGCTTGTCAAGGGGATCGGAGAGCAGATGTGTGTTTTGCCCCCTTGTCCCGATTGCGGTATTGTGTTGCTTAAGCCCTGTCAAAAGGGTTCAACGGCTGAAATGTATCAAAAATATGATGAAATTAAGGGATTGCCAGCGGTGGATAATTGTGCTATAATAGAGGGGATGCGTTCCGGTGACATCCGTCAGGTAGCCCCTTATCTTGTGAACAGTTTTACCCCGTTGTACGATGGACAAGCCGTGGAAACAGCACTTAATCATCTGGTACAAGCAGGGGCGTTGGACGCCGGGCTTAGCGGGAGCGGCCCCACCGTGTTCGGTTTGTTTGATACGCTCCAACACGCCCACGAAGCCGCTTGGCACTTGGCGACCCGGTATGCCGTATGTATTGCTACCTCTCCGGCAAAAGAGGGTTGCCGGTTGATTGTATGAAAGGACTTGTTAAGAATATGCGCAAACTGATTTGTTTGGTTTTATCCCTTGCCTTGTGTGTTTGTTTTGCGGGTTGCTCTGACGATGCTGCACAAAACGGCAACGATAATAACAGCGGTACAAGTACCACTGGATCTCCAACGGTAAACAGTGCAACCATGATCGCCTGTGATGAAGAGTACGGCTTCCAGTTGGAACAACCCAAAGCTGGGGAACAAGTTGCCCTGCTTCACACCAATTACGGCGATATCTACATCCGGCTTTTCCCGGATCAAGCGCCTAAAGCGGTGGAGAATTTTACCAAATTGATCGATCAAGGGTATTATGACGGCTTGATCTTTCATCGGGTCATCGAAAACTTCTGCGTACAAGGGGGTGACCCCACCGGTACCGGAAGCGGCGGTGAGAGCATTTGGGGCGAAGCGTTTGAAGACCAGTTTTGTGATAAACTCATGAACCTGTCTTATTCGGTCGCCATGGCAAACTCCGGTGTTGATACCAACGGCAGTCAGTTCTTTATTAACCATTCTACCACCAAAACCATTGATCGCTCCAGTTATGATTATGAGACTATGAAGGCGAATTACGTTAGCTATTATCAGCAGTACTGTTCTTATTACAGTGATTTTACTACCTATTATCCAACCGTAGATGATTTTATCAACGATTATGTGGGCGGTATTTCTCCTGATTCACGCTTGGTGCCTGAAGAGGTCTGGAAACTGTATGAATCCAACGGCGGCAATATCAGTCTGGACGGTGCCTGGCGAGCCACCGGCGGTCACACCGTATTCGGTCAGGTGTATGCCGGCAAGGACGTTGTGGACAAGATTGCCGCAGTTGAGGTGGACGATAACGACAAACCCGTTAACGACGTTGTCATAGAAACGGCTGAACTCATCACCGTTTCTTAACAAATATATTTAATATTTCCGAAAGGAGTCAAAGGAATATGAATTACACCCACGAAGTGGAAAAAATGTGTCCGGTGGCCAAAGGCCCTCATCACGGACCGGCACCCATCCCCGAAGAAGGGAAATGGGTCAAATCTTATCAAATCAGCGATATCAGCGGTCTTTCCCACGGTATCGGCTGGTGCGCCCCCCAACAAGGTTGCTGCAAATTGACCTTGAATGTGAAGGACGGTATTGTAGAAGAAGCATTGGTGGAAACCTTAGGTTGCTCCGGTATGACTCACTCTGCTGCTATGGCATCTGAAATTCTTCCCGGTAAAACCTTGCTGGAATGTCTGAATACCGACCTGGTTTGCGACGCCATCAACGTTGCTATGAGAGAGATCTTCAAGCAACTGGCTTATGGTCGTACCCAATCTGCTTTCTCTGAAGACGGTCTGCCCATCGGCTCCGGCATGGAAGACTTGGGTAAAGGTCTGCGTTCTCAAGTTGGTACGATGTTCTCCACCAAAGCCAAAGGCGTTCGTTACATGGAAATGGCTGAAGGTTACATTACCAAAATGGCTTTGGATGAAAATAACGAAGTAATTGGTTATCAATTCATCCGTTTAGGCAAAATGTTGGAAGATATCCGCCACGGTGCCGAACCTGCTGATGCTCTGGCGAAAAACACCGGTACTTACGGTCGTTTTGACGATGCCGCTAAGTACATCGATCCCCGTGAAGAGTAAGGAGGAGAAACAACATGGCTAATAATGTACAATTCGAAGGCAAAGAAAGAAGAATGGCAAAAATCGAAGCTTGTCTTGCCGAATACGGTCTGGAAAGCTTGGAAGCCGCCCGTGATCTTTGCTTGTCCAAAGGTATTGATGTTGATGCTATCGTTCGGGGTGTTCAACCCATCGCCTTCGAAAATGCTATTTGGGCTTACACCTTGGGTGTTGCCATTGCTTTGAAAAAAGGCATTACCGTTGCTGCTGATGCTGCCGCTGCCATTGGTATTGGTTTACAAGCATTCTGCATCCGGTGTTGGGATAGGAAAAGGTCAGATTTTCGATATGGAAATGCGCCATTGGACAG
>CAYLYC010000045.1:0-9417 GCA_964387715.1 uncultured Eubacteriales bacterium
ATGACCATGGTGGTCGTGACCCACGAAATGGGCTTTGCCAAAGAAGTGGGCAGCCGGGTGGTGTTTATTGACGAAGGTGTGATCGTGGAAGACGGCACACCGGAAGACGTTTTCACCAATCCCAAAAGCGAACGGCTGCAATCCTTTTTAGCCAAGGTATTATAAGTTTTAGAGTAGGAGTATGACCATGAATTTGAAAGGCAGACATTTTTTAAAACTACTGGATTTTACCCCCGAGGAAATCGGCGGTCTGCTGGATCTGGCGGCAGAATTTAAAGCCAAGAAAAAAGCGGGTATTGTACACCGCATTCACGAAGGCAAAAACATTGCTTTGATTTTTGAAAAAACAAGCACCCGAACCCGCTGTGCCTTCGAAGTTGCCGCTCACGACTTAGGCATGGGCGTTACCTACCTGGATCCTTCCGGTTCTCAAATCGGCAAAAAAGAAAGCATTGCCGATACCGCCCGGGTGCTGGGCAGAATGTTTGACGGTATTGAATACCGGGGATACGGTCAGGAGATCGTGGAAGAACTGGCAAGTCATGCCGGTGTTCCGGTTTGGAACGGGTTGACCGATGAGTTCCATCCCACCCAGATCCTGGCAGACTTCTTAACCATCCGGGAGCATTTTGGCACACTGAAAGGAATCAACTTTGTATATATGGGCGATTCCCGGTTTAACATGGCAAACTCCTTAATGATCGGATGCGCAAAAATGGGGGTCAACTTCACCGCTTGTGCACCCAGTGAATACTTCCCCGACCCGGCGTTGATCGCCACCGCCCGGGAACTGGCAAAGGAATCCGGCGCCACCATCCGGTTTGAAACCGACCCGAAAGAGGCGGTTAAAGACGCCAACGTGCTGTATACCGACGTATGGGTATCAATGGGCGAACCGGTGGAAGTATGGGCAGAGCGGATCGCCGCTTTGTCCCCCTACCAAATCAACCAGGAACTCATGGATATGGCGGCAGAAAACGCAGTATTTATGCACTGTCTGCCGGCTTATCATGACCATAAAACCGTCATCGGCAAAGAAATGGGCGAAAAATTCGGCAGAGATTGCATGGAGGTTACCGACCAGGTGTTCGAAGGACCTCGCTCCATTGTATTTGACGAAGCGGAAAACCGTATGCATACCATCAAGGCCGTCATGGCGGCCACGCTATAAATTTAGAAAGGGTGAATAACGTGAAAAAGTCCTATTTGATTTTAGAAGACGGCACCGTTTTCCAGGGGTACGGCTTTGGTGCTTCCGGCGGCGCAATTGGTGAACTGGTCTTCACCACCGGCGTTTGCGGTTATCTGGAAACCTTGACCGATCCGGCTTTTTACGGACAAATTGTTTTGCAAACCTTCCCCCTCATCGGTAACTACGGTGTGATTGAAGAAGATCTGCAAGGGGAATGTTATGCCAAAGGTTACGTGGTACGGGAGTGGTGTGATACACCTTCCAACTTCCGTTGCCAATATGATATTGATACCCTTTTGAAAAATAAAGGTATTCCCGGTATTTACGGCGTAGATACCCGCCAAATAGCCCGGCTTTTGCGGGACAAGGGTGTGATGAACGCCATCATCACCGACACCGTTCCCCAGGATCTGACCGAAGTGAAAAATTACACCATTCAAAATGCTGTGGAAGCGGTTACCTGCAAAGAAATCACCAACCATCCGGTTGACAATCAGAAATATTCTGTGGTGTTGATGGATCTGGGTATCAGTTCTTACATTTTTGATGAACTGCACAAACGGGGTTGCGGCGTAACCTGCGTTCCTGCCTCCACCACCGCCGACCAAATTCTGGCAATGAATCCCAACGGGGTGATCGTTATGGGCGGTCCGGGAGACCCTGCCCAAAACACCGGAATCATGGAACAGGTTGGCAACCTCATGGGCAAAGTCCCCATGCTGGGCATCAATTTGGGTCACCAGATCATGGCTCTTGCCGACGGTGCAACCACCGAAAAAATGAAATACGGTCACCGGGGCGGCAACCAACCCGCCAGCGAGATCGGCAGTGACCGCACCTTTATCACATCCCAAAATCACGGTTACACCGTTATTTCCCAAACATTGAAGCACGGAAATCCTGCATTTTATAATGCCAACGACAAAACCTGCGAAGGAATTGACTACAAAGAATTAAACGCTTTGTCGGTGCAGTTCCACCCTCAATCACATCCCGGTCACCGTGACCCTTCCTTTGTGATTGACCGTTTTGTAGATATGATGGGAGGTAAATAGTATGCCATTTGATAGTTCCATTAAAAAAGTTATGGTAATCGGTTCCGGCCCGATCGTAATCGGACAAGCAGCGGAATTTGACTATGCCGGTGCACAGGCCTGCCGGGTGCTGAAAGAAGCGGGCGTAAACGTGGTGTTGGTCAACTCCAACCCCGCTACCATTATGACCGATAAAGCCCTGGCTGATGAAATTTACCTGGAACCCTTAACGGTAGATACCATTAAACGAATCATCGTTGAAGAAAAACCAGACAGTTTGTTGGCAGGTCTTGGCGGTCAAACCGGTTTGACCCTTGCTATGCAACTGAACAAAGAGGGATTTTTGGAAAAACACGGCGTACGGCTGATTGGTACCAACTGCGAAGCCATTGACAAAGCCGAAGACCGTCAAATGTTTAAAGACACCATGGAAGAGATCGGCGAACCCTGTATCCCTTCGGACATTGCGGAGGATATGGATACCGCTCTTGCCATTGCGGAAAAAATCGGTTATCCGGTTATTGTACGCCCTGCCTTTACCCTGGGCGGTTCCGGCGGCGGTGTTGCCAACAATGTGGAAGAACTGCGTATCATCGCCAAAAGCGGTTTGGACGCTTCTCCCATCACCCAGATCTTGGTAGAAAAATACATCTTTGGCTGGAAAGAAATCGAATTTGAAACCATGCGGGATGCCGCCGGCAACGCCATTGCGGTATGCAGTATGGAAAACTTTGACCCGGTTGGGGTGCATACCGGCGACTCTATCGTTGTTGCTCCTGCCCTCACCCTTTCGGCAAAAGAATATAATATGTTACGGGATGCTTCCTTGAACATCGTTCACGCTCTTGGTATTGTGGGCGGCTGTAACTGTCAGTTTGCTCTTAACCCCAACAGTTTTGAATATGCGGTTATCGAGGTAAACCCCCGTGTATCCCGTTCCTCTGCCCTGGCTTCCAAAGCCACCGGCTACCCCATTGCAAAAATCACCACCAAGATTGCATTGGGCTACACCTTGGATGAGATCCAGAACGACATCACCGGTCAAACCTACGCTTCTTTTGAGCCCACGGTTGACTACTGTGTGCTGAAGTTTCCCAAATGGCCCTTTGAAAAATTTGTGGGTTCCAGCCGTAAACTGGGTACCCAAATGAAAGCCACCGGGGAAGTTATGTCCATTGGTACCAGTTTTGAAATGGCAATTATGAAAGCGGTTCGGGGTGCTGAAATTTCCCTGGACACCTTAAATGCCAAACCCTTGGACAACCGCCCGGTACGGGAACGGTTGCACAGCATGGATGACCGTCGGTTGTTCACCATCTTTGAAGCCCTGAAAGAAGGGGTTTCCATCGACGAGATCTATGACATCACCCGTATTGACCGTTGGTTCCTTTCCAAATTGCAAAAACTGTGCGATTTTGAAGCATCCATTGCCAACGGCATGACCGATGAGCAATATTTTGAAGGCAAACGGTTGGGTTATCCCGACAAAGCCCTTACCCGCCTGTCCGGACGAGGCGACCTGCCCGGTGCGGATGCGGTTTATAAAATGGTTGATACCTGCGCCGGTGAATTTCCGGCTGTGAAGCCCTACTTCTATTCCACCTACGATGAGGAATGTGAAGCCAGAGCGTTTAAGGAAGAGGGCAAACCCACCATTATGGTATTGGGTTCCGGTCCTATTCGTATCGGTCAAGGCATTGAGTTTGACTACTCCTCGGTACACTGTGTATGGACCTTGAAAGAACTGGGTTACGATGTGGTGATCGTTAACAACAATCCGGAAACCGTATCCACCGACTATGACACCGCTGATAAACTGTACTTTGAACCCTTAACCGAGGAAGATGTTATGAACATCATCAAGGTTGAAAAGCCCATCGGCGTCGTGGTTGCTTTCGGCGGTCAAACTGCCATTAAACTCACCAAATTCCTGGATGACAACAACATTCAGATCCTTGGTACTTCTGCAGAAAGTATCGACGTTGCCGAAGACCGTGAACGGTTTGACGCATTGCTGGAACGCTTTAACATCAAACGGCCCAAGGGCATGGGTGTTAACACCTTGGAAGAAGCCCTTGCCGCTGCAGAAAGTTTGGGATACCCGGTATTGCTTCGTCCTTCCTACGTGATCGGCGGTCAGAACATGAAGATCGTTCACGACGAGGGTGAAGTGCAGGTCTATATGGAACGCATCCTTGCCCAGGGCATTGACAACCCGGTGCTGGTTGACAAATACATGATGGGCACTGAAATTGAAGTGGACGTTATCTCCGACGGTAAAGACGTTCTGATCCCCGGCGTTATGCAACACATTGAACGGGCTGGGGTTCACAGCGGTGACTCCATTGCGGTATATCCCCCTTATAACATCAACGATAAAATCATGCAAACCGTGGTGGAATGCTCCGAACAACTGGCACTTGCCATGGGTACAAAGGGCTTGGTTAACATCCAATACCTGATCTATCAAGGCGAGTTGTATGTTATCGAAGTAAATCCCCGTGCCTCCCGTACCGTGCCCTATATCAGCAAAGTAACCGGCGTTCCCATGGTTGACCTGGCAACCCGGGTCATGATTGGCGAACCCTTGGCGGATCTTGGCTACGGTACCGGCTTGTACCGCACACCTCCTTACTTCACCGTAAAAGTACCGGTATTCTCTTTTGAAAAACTCAGCGATGCCAACTCCTATCTTGGCCCGGAAATGAAATCCACCGGGGAGGTTTTGGGCATCGGTAAGACCCTGAACGAAGCCCTGTTCAAAGGCCTGACCTCTGCGGGTATGAAGATCCAACCGGCACTCCAAGCCGGTGTTCCCACCGGGGTGTTTATCAGCGTTGACCGGTATGACCAACTGGAAGTGATTGCCCTTGCCAAGAAATTGGATGATCTGGGCTTTACCCTGTACGCCACACCCGAAACTGCAGAATCCATTGCTCGTTTGGGCATTACCGCTCAACCGGTTTCCGGTATCAAGAAAGAGGACAATCTGTGGCCTTTGATGGAAGAAGGCAAGATCGGTTATATCATTTACACCGGCACCTTGATGGATTCCAACGTGAATGACTACACCGAACTGCATCGAAAAGCCCTGCATTTGGCAATCCCCTGCTTCACTTCTCTGGATACCGCCAACGCCATGGCAGATATCATCGCCAGTCGCTTCAACCAAGACAATACCGAGCTTGTGGATATCAACCATATGCGTACCAGCCGCAAAACCTTGAACTTCAGCAAGATGCAAGCCACCGGCGACGATTACATCTTTATCAATAACTTTGATGAAGACATCACCTGTCCCGAATCCCTTTGCATCAGCTTGTGCGAACGGTCTACCGGCATTGGCGCCATTGGCATTGTGCTCATTGAGCGTTCTTTGATTGCCGATGCAAAAATGCGGATGTTCAACGGTGACGGTAGTGAAGGTAAAATGGCGGGCAACTGCATCCGCTGTGTTGCCAAGTATTTGTATGATACCGGCATGGTGAATAAGGAAGAAATCGAAATCGAAACTGCCAGCGGTGTGAAACATTTGAAGGTCTACACCAGCGACAACAAGGTAACCTTCGTCAGTGTTTCCATGGGCAAGGCAGACCTGAACCCTGCTTCTCTCCCCTGCACCCTGAAGGATACCCCCATCATCAACGTACCCACCACCATCGGCGGTAAAGAATATGCCATTACCTGCGTAAGCGTTGGCAACCCCCACTGTGTGGTGTTCTCCGATTATGTGGACGGTGTTCCCCTGAACGAAGTAGGCCCCATGTTTGAAAACGCCCCCATCTTCCCGGAACGGATCAATACCGAATTTGTCCGTGTGGTAAACAACACCACCTTGAAAATGCGGGTTTATGAACGGGGTAACGGCGAAACCATGGCTTGTGGTACCGGCGCTTGTGCAGCGGTGGTTGCGGCTGTGGAAAACGGCTTCTGCAAAAAGGGCGTTGACGTTACCGTTAAGGTAAAAGGCGGCGACTTGATCGTTAACTACACCGATGATGGCATCACCCTCACCGGCGAAGCCAAACTGGTTTACCGTGGTTCTTTGGAATATTAAACCAAACAATACAGCAAATCCCGCAGATATTTCTGCGGGATTTTTCTGCCTATTTGCACCGGTGAATCTGGTAGAATAAAACCAGAACCGGAAAGGAGGGTGTTTCCATGAAACGGAAACGATTTCTCTCCATATTCCTTGCCCTGCTGTTGATTGCCTCTCCCATGGGCGTTCTGGCGGATCCCTTCTCAGCGGACCAATAACAAAACAACAAAGAAGGCATAAAGCAAAAAATGCACCCCAGAAGTTTCACACTTTTGGGGTGCATATCATTGATATAACGTTTTTTACTAAATGGTCATAATACCTAAGGCATCCAATACAGAGCTGAGCAAGATCAAAATGATCAGAATGGGAGCAATGTATTTGATGATGACGTGGAACATTTTCTTCCGTTTAAAGGTGCCGGTGGATTCCACCTCTTGGATAATGACTTTGGGCTGGATGGCATAGCCCACAAAGATGCTGGTAATCAAAGCAACGATGGGCATTAACACGCTGTTGCTGATAAAGTCGAAGAAGGTTAAGAAGTCCATGCCGATGATGGTGAAGTTACTCCACAAACCGTTACCCAGAGAGGAGGGTACGCCCAATACCAGGCAGAAGATAAACACCAAAAGGCAGGAAACTTTACGGCTCCAGCCAAACTTATCTCTCACAATGGAAACCACCGTTTCCATCAAGGAGATGGAGGAGGTCAACGCGGCAAACAGCACAAGCAGGAAGAACAAAGCCCCTACAAAATGGCCGCTAAAGCCCATGTTGTTAAACACTTTAGGCAGGGTATCAAACATTAGTCCGGGACCTTTATTCAACGCATCCGGATCGCCGTTAGAGAAGGAAAATACCGCCGGTACGATCATCAAACCGGCCATAAAGGCAATACCGGTATCAAACCATTCGATTTGTTTTACCGAAGTTTCGATGCTAACATCCTTTTTCATGTAAGAACCGTAGGTGATCATAATACCCATGGCAAGGGACATGGAATAGAACAACTGACCCAACGCCGCCAACACGGTTGTGATGGAAAAATGGCTAAAATCCGGTTTTAAGTAATAAACAACACCTTCCATTGCGCCGGGCAGGAACATGCCGTACACCGCAATACCAACGGTGAGCACCACCAAAATGGGCATCATGAATTTGCTGACCTTTTCAATGCCCTTTTCTACGCCAAGCAATACGATGATGGCGGTAGCACCCATGAACAGCAAGAACCATCCCAGCGGTTCAAGGGGTTTGGCAATGAAACTGGAAAAATAATCGTTGGAAGCCAATTGCTCCATACCGCCGGTGGAAAAGGACCAAAGGTATTTGGTCACCCAACCGCCGATCACCGAATAATAAGGCAGGATAATGGCAGGAACAATGGATGCCAGAACGCCGATGTATGTATGCTTCTTGCCAAAGGAGGCAAAGGCGCCAATGGCACTTTTACCGGTTTTACGGCCGATGGCAATTTCGGCTACCATCAAAGAAAAGCCGAAGGTAATGACCAACAAAAAATACACCAGCAGAAAAATGCCGCCACCGTATTTTGCCGCTAAATAAGGGAAGCGCCAAATATTCCCCAGTCCTACCGCCGAACCGGCAGCCGCCAGAACGAAACCGATCTTGCCGGTAAAACTGCTTCTTTTTTCGCTTACTGTTTCACTCACTTTTTCTCTCTCCTAACAACTGATAATACAGTATATTATACCTAAAAATCCTTTATTCGTCAATACACATTCCCACATATTATGAGGCATTTTCTCCTGAAATCATCTTATTTATGGGTTTTTCCAGGTGTTTGGTCAAAAAACGAACCACAAATCCGGTGGAACAAGCGGTAAGCAAGGTACCTTCCCGTGTTCCCACGATCTGACCGTCAAAAAACGCAAGGGACAGCACCACCGCCAATCCCACACAAACAATGTCGAACACCAGCTTCACTGTGCCGAAATTTTTGTGGGTCGCATTGGCGATAACGTTCACCAGCGCCTCGCCCACGTTCATGACCTGTCGGGAGAAGATCATCAACGTTATGCCAAACCCAATCACCACCACGCCCGCAAATACCAGCAAGAGCCGGACAGCGTAATGGTTCGCCGGAATAGGCGACACCAACACCATTCCAAGGTCGGTACACAATCCCAACAACAGCGAAATGGGGATCTGCAGCAATTCCACAGGACGAAAATCCTTGCCCAGAATCAGGACCTGAATGAAGATCATAAAAAAGTTCCAAAGCATCAGCCACGTACCAACCGTCATGAAGGGGAAGCGAATGCTCAGCACGTTGGCCACCGACGACACCGGCGAGACCCCCAGGTCGCTGTGTTTGGCAAGAGCAACACCGAGACCGATGCAAAACACCCCCACCGCCAACAAAATATATCGTACCGTCATTTCCCGTTTGACCATACCACTCACATCCTTTAGCCACATTGTATCACATTTCCCAACCACATGCAAAGAAATTTTGATCGCACGTTGGGAGGGGAACCAGGACCCATTTGTTTTTTGCTGGTACGTTGTGCATAAAATTGCCGTTATCGGCAAAAGCATAAACAGATGTCGCTTAAATCGCATTGACTTTTTGCCGATAATATGGTATACTAATACCAGCAAATCAGGAGGTAGAACTATGAAATATCTATCCGTTAAAGAGGTTGCTTTGCTTTGGAATACGTCCCAGCGTAGCGTTCGCAATTACTGTGCCACAGGCCGTGTCCCCGGTGCTTTTCTTACAGGCAAGACTTGGAATATCCCCGAAAACGCAGAGAAACCCGAAAGAAGCAACAAAAGTAAGCCAGTACCACAAACGTTACTTGATATATTGAAAGAGGAAAAGCGTAGCCAGATCCACGGCGGAATTTATCATAAATTACAGATTGAATTGACCTACAACTCCAATCATATGGAAGGCAGTCGCCTCACCCACGATCAGACTCGTTATATTTTTGAAACCAACACCATCGGCATAACCGAAGAAGGTGTGCGTATTGACGATATTATTGAAACTGCCACCCACTTCCGCTGTATTGACGAAATCATTGAAAATGCAAAATCGCAACTGAGCGAAAAATTAATTAAGCATCTGCATTTTATTCTCAAGACCGGAACAAGCGATTCGAAAAAAGATTGGTTTG
>CAYLYC010000046.1:0-9413 GCA_964387715.1 uncultured Eubacteriales bacterium
GGCTACCGATTGGCGCCGGAGCGTTGGGGACTGAAGCTGTTATCCCTGCCCCACATCCGGGAGGCCTTGCAGACCATGCCAACCCCCACCCGAGACGGAATTGCCGGATTGGAGCGCATCGCCTTTGGCTCGGTTGCCGACGGGGTGGGTCTGTTGCTGGACGAAACACCCCCTGACCGAAAAGCCCTGGAGACCATGGATCTGTTTATGATCTCGGAGATCAAAAAGCCCAAGGGCGGCGGATTGGAGATCAAATTTTACGACCGGCTGAAAGCCATGGAGTTGTTGTGCCAATACGCCGGCGGAAAAACCAAAGAATCGGCACTCCCCTTTTATGAAGCATTGCAGGAAGGGGCCATCCGATTGAAGGGATTGGACCGCAGGTGACCTTTGCACCCTTTTCACAAAAACAACTGACCGCCCTTACCTGGTGGTGTCCCACCGGCAGTCACGCCCATCGGGACGCCATCATTTGTGACGGAGCGGTTCGGTCGGGCAAGACCCTTTGCATGTCCCTTTCCTTTATATTTTGGGCTTTTTCCGCTTTTGTAAACAGCGATTTTGCCATTTGCGGCAAAACCGTTACCTCACTCAAGCGCAACATCATTCACCCCCTGATCTCCCAACTCACCGATCTGGGGTTTTCGGTTGGGTTGCGGCGCTCGGAAAACTACATGGACGTTACCATTGACGACCGAACCAACCGGTTTTATTTCTTCGGCGGACGGGACGAGTCCTCTGCCGCTTTGATTCAAGGCATGACCCTGTCAGGGGTGCTGTTAGACGAGGTGGTGCTGATGCCCCGCTCGTTTGTGGAACAAGCCCTTGCGAGATGCTCTGTGGAGCATTCCCGTTTTTGGTTCAACTGCAATCCGGGACACCCTCACCACTGGTTTTACAAGGAATGGATCTGTAAAACCGAAGAGAAAAACTGCTTATACCTTCACTTCACCATGGAAGACAACCTATCCCTGACCCCGGCGGTTCGAAGCCGCTATGAATCATTATATTCCGGGGTGTTTTACGACCGGTTTGTTGCCGGAAAATGGGTGGCCGCCGAAGGGCTGGTGTATCCCTTCTTTTCCCGGGAGCATCATGTTGCGCCCCCGCCCGGTGAATGTGAATGCTATTATATCTCCTGCGATTACGGCACGGTGAACCCCTGTTCCTTCGGTTTATGGGGGAAACGGGGTTCAACCTGGTACCGTATTTGTGAATATTATTATTCCTCTAAACGGGAAGGCACGCAAAAAACCGATGAAGAATACTACCATGCTCTGGAACAACTGGCAGGTGGTCTTCCCATACGTGCCGTCATCTGCGACCCTTCTGCCGCCTCTTTTATGACCTGCATCCGCCGTCACGCACGGTTCAGCGTCATTCCGGCCAAGAATCAAGTGGCAGATGGGATTCGACAAACCGCCGATGCCATTAGAGAGGGAACCATTAAAATTTGCCCGGGCTGTGACGACATACTCCGAGAATTTGCTCTGTACCGATGGGATGACGGCGCAGTAAAAGACCAGCCCATCAAAGAGAATGACCACGCCATGGACGATATGCGGTATTTTGTCGCCACAGTACTGGGGGGCGATGAGGATGATCTGTTTGTTCTTGCCGCCCAACGAAACCAATGAAAGGAGACCTTATGAAGTTATCCCAGATTTTCAAAAAGCCAAGCCCGGTAACCCCCTCAAAGACCTTGCAGACCAGCCGTTGCTTTAACCACCCTTTCAGTCAGCTGGATCGGTATATCCCGTTGTCCAAAGGGGAGTTCCGGATCTATGACACCATTCGGGAAGCCGTTCCCATCGTTGACGCCGCCATCGGCAAGATCATTGCTTTGGTTGGCGGGGTTCAGGTGGAATGTGAAGACCCGGTTTTGCAAAAAGATATGGATCGGTTTCTCACCCACGTTCCGGTGGGCACCGGATTGCAGGGCATGGACGCCTTTATTGCCCAGCATCTGGAGCAACTGCTGATGTACGGCACGTCGGTGGGGGAGATCCTCCCCACCTGGGCAGGGGATTCCATTGCAGGACTGCACAACGTTCCCTTAACCGGACTGGAACTGGAACAGGATCATGCCCACGGTAAAACCATTATTTGTGTCCGGGATGGAGGGAAGATCGTACCTGCTCCCTATCAGGACCTGCTGATCATGAGCGCACTCAATCCCAAACCCGGTGAGGCATGGGGCAATTCTCTGCTGAAGGGGTTGCCCTTTGTCACCGATATTTTGCTGAAGATCTACAACACCATCGGGGTGAATTTTGAACGGGTAGGCAACCTGCGGTTTGCCGTGACCTACAAGCCGTCAAAAGACGCCTCAGACCGTGGCTTTGCCAAAGAACGGGCGTTGCAGATGGCAGAAGAATGGCAAAAAGCCATGCGGGACAACCAGGACGGCAGAGTAAGCGACTTTGTTGCGGTGGGTGACGTGGATATTAAAGTAATCGGGGCGGACAATCAAATTTTAGACAGCCAGATCCCGGTTCGGCAAATGCTGGAGCAGATCGTTGCCAAAACCGGCATTCCTCCCTTTATGCTGGGGCTGTCCTGGAGTTCCACCGAGCGAATGTCTGCCCAACAGGCAGATATGCTCACCAGCGAATTGTGGGCATACCGCCGGCAACTCACCCCTATGATCGAAACCATTTGCAGTTTATGGTTGAAACTGCGAGGAAGCGGCAGTGATTTTCACATCCATTGGGATGAGATCTCCCTGCAGGACGAAGTGGAACTTGCCAATGCCGCATACACCAGAGCCCAAACCCGGTTACTGGAACAACAACTGAACAAGGAGGCGTAACCGTGAAAGAAGGTTATATTGCGGACACCGGAAGTGTCCCTACCGAGAAGGAGCTTGAGCAGATCAACTCCCTCTCCCGAAGAAATCTGTCTGCCGACGAGGTCTTTGTGTTTTCGGTGGTGCTTTGCGACAACGAAATCGACCGGGACTTTGAACGGTTCACAGTTGATGCGCTGAACAAAATGGCATCGCTGTATATTGGTAAAACCGGTATTTTTGACCACTCCATGAAAGGACGTGACCAGGTGGCACGTATTTTTTCCTGCGAAGTGGAACGACCGGCAGGGCAAACTACCAGTTACTCCGAGCCCTACGTTCGGGTAAAAGCAAGGGCATATATGCCAAAAACCGACAAAAACCGGGATCTGATGACCGAAATTGATGCGGGTATCAAAAAAGAGGTTAGTGTTGGTTGTGCCATGGAGCAGGTGACCTGTTCCGTTTGCGGCGCCGACGTGCGCCACCGTCCTTGTGAGCATCAAAAAGGGAAGACCTACCACCTGGCCGGAAAGGATGTGGTTTGCCACCACGTGCTGAACCGCCCCACCGACGCTTATGAATGGAGTTTTGTGGCTGTCCCCGCCCAACGCTCTGCCGGTGTGGTAAAGCATTTTTTCCAAACCCATAGGGGCGGCGGTTTCACCCCGCCTGCAGACATTCTGAAAGCGTTGAAAACGTCCGGTCAAGTGGTGCTCACCCCGGAAGATGCCGGTCAGTTATCCCGCTTTATCGAAGGTCTGCAAAAACAGGCAGATGCCGGATATCAGTACACCTTGCAAAAGGCGGCGGAAGTGGTGCGGCTGGGTGGATTGCTCTACCCCCAAACCCACCGGGAACTGCTGGTAAAAATGGCAGGCGCTCTGGATTTTGAGGAGTTATGTAAACTGGAAAAGGACTTCACCCGGGAACTGAACCGGATGATGCCCGTTGCCAGACAACTGCCTGCCGATGACCAACCGGAAACACCAAAGGAAACCAACGTGGGTTTCCACAATTTTATGATTTAAGGAGATGTAACACAATGGGATACGAAACCATTAAATTAGAAAAAGGGATGTACAACGTCCCCGGCGGCATTACCGCCGCATTGGAACAGCTTGACCCTTCAGAAAACTACAAAGACACCCCTCTTGCCGGGTTGGACGCCTATCAACGCCAGTTGAAGCGCTTTGATATTAAGGTGGCCGGCTCTCATTCTGACATGATTTCCAAATTCTTTTCCACCACCGATTCTGCGGCGCTGTTTCCGGAATTTATTTCCCGGGCGGTAGCCACCGGCATTACCGAGGAAAACCTGTTGCCGGAAATCGTTGCCACCACCACCCACATTGACAGCATTGACTACCGCAGCATTGTGAGCGACATTGATGAGGATGCCAAAGCGTTGCAAGAGGTACAGGAAGGGGCAGCCATTCCGGAAACCGCCATCAGCACCAGAGAGACCCTGGTCACCTTGAAAAAGCGTGGCCGTATGCTCACCGCATCCTATGAGGCGCTGAAATTCCAACGGTTGGATCTGTTCACCGTTACCCTCAAGCAGATCGGCGCTTATATTGCCCGTCAGCAATTTGCAGATGCGGTGGGTGTACTGGCGACTGATGCCACCGCAGTAGAGGGCACCGGCAGCAGCTTGACCTACGCCGATTTTATCAACCTGTGGAACGATTTGGATCCCTATCAACTGAACACCATGATCGCCTCCCCCGATATGGTGAAAGCCATGTTGGCGCTGAGCCAATTCCAAAACCCGGAAACCGGCATCAACTTTGCCGGCACCGGTACCCTCAGCACTCCCTTGGGGGCAAAAATGCTGAAAAGCACCGACCTTGCCAACGGCACCATTCTGGGCTTTGACAAACACTATGCTCTGGAAATGGTCATTGCCCAGGATGTAACCGTGGACTACGACCGTCTTATCGACCGTCAGTTGGAACGAGCCGCCATTACCACCATTGCCGGTTTTTCCAAAATCTTTAACGAAGCCGTTCGCAAAGTTGCCATTACCGGTTAGGTGATGCCATGGACGTTATGTTAGTACTGGAGCACTTTACGTTGCTGTCGGGACTGGCAGAGGAGGAAGCCAAAACCTGGCTTCCTCTGTGCCATTGGGCGGTGGCATCTCTGTTTGGCAAATTGGACCAAGACACCGATCTGGTTGCCAACCACGCCCTTTTGTGCTACGCCGCAGGGGCGATGGCGTATTACAAATACGTTTTGCGCAACGCCTCCCGAGAAGGAACCACTTCCTTTTCCGCCGGTGACGTAAAAGTGACCGAAAACACCCATCATTCCGCAACTTTGGCAAAACAATTGTACGAGGATGCTGTGCAATCGGTTGCCCATTTGTTTGCGGCGGATGACTTTCAGTTTATGGGGGTATCTTTTTCATGATCTCCACCGCAAAATTCAACGGCTTTTTGGAAAAATACGGCTGTGAGGTGTGCTTATCCACAGACGGTGAGAACTTTGATGCGCCCTATCGTGCCTTTGTTCAACCCTTGCGGTATAAGAACAAGATGTATCTGGAAGGCACCCGTACCCCCATCGGGTACGCCGACCAATCCTATTATTTATACGTAGGACCGGGCAATCAGGACATCACCGCTCTGCCCCCGGAGGGGGTTGTGAAAATGGGAAACGAGCAGTTTTACGTCTCCCACAGCGAACCGGTTCGCATTGCCGACCAAACCCTGTATATGTGGGCGATCCTGCGAGGATTGATTAAGGAGGAAACCAATGATTAACCTGGACACCGTTTTAAAAAATATGCAAACCCTCTTTTCATCCAACGCCAATTTTGACACCATTACGTTTGTCAACGGTTTTACCGGAGAGGTAAAGCCCTCTCCTTTAAAGAAGCCCACGGTGGCTTTTTCGGTGGACACCATGTCTGAAGAAGACGTGGACCCGGTATATTCCAGCGCCACCGAAAGTGAAGGGGAACTTCCCACGCTGCTTTACAACCATGTGGTAAAATTACGGCTTTCCATGAACATTTACGTTCCCCAGACCGGCAACGGTATTGAATGCTACGAACTGTACACCAAGCTGAGCCGGTATATTATGGACAGCGAATTTACTCTGCCATTTGTGGGGGTTGGATGCGGAGAATTGAAGTATGACCGGGATATCGGCGCATTTGTTCTGCCCACCTACCTGGACATTAAAGAAACGTCGATTGTGGATTAAAACAAAAGCCCGGATCGGTGCAAAGCCGATCCGGGTGATTTTTTGTTGTTTACAGTTCTACAAAATCTTTTGTAAAAGAGTCATACAGCACCCTGCCCTCTTGCCGCAGGTAACTGCCGTATGCCATGAACAGACGTTTTTCCTCTCCCTTTGTGCGTTCCACCAAAACGTAGCCGTCGGTTTCATAGTCCCCCAGCCGGTTGTTGCTGTTTTCGTGCATTTTCCGCCCGTCTGCTTCTTTGTTATAAAACACCTGCCAGGTCACGCCGCCTTTTTGGATCTCCACCCCTTCGTAACCGTCCCCGGTCAGGGGTGTCACCGCTACCTGGGCAAGGGACAGCACGTGGATAAAACAGGCATCCTTGGAAGGGGCTACGGTTTCTTCCTGTACATAATAGGACTGCTCATCCTCCACCTTGGCACCGGTGCTGTACGCACCGCCGGTGGGGGCTGACTGCCGCCGCCGATGACAAGGAGGATACACGCTGTACACGTCCACCCAGGCATCCTCATTCTGAATATGGATCCGCCCCGCCTCATCGGTGGCTTCCCCCTGATAATGCAACAGCCATTGATAGGTCTGCTCTTGATAAGACAGCAGATCGTCCAGGACCACAAACAGTTCTTCATCCAGTTTCAAAAAGTTCCGGTAATTGCGAAGAAACACCTGGGCAGAGGGGCCTGTGGCATCACACAGACAATAAGAAAGCCAATCATAATGGTGATATTCCGGAATGGTGCCCCGGAATTTGGTGCCTCGAAGATGGTTGATGCCGGTTTCTTCCCGTCCCTTAACCGTCACCAGATTATGGGCTTTATCGGCGGTAAAATAACTGCGGTAATGGGGTGAACCGTAATTGGTGGAGCCGCTGTCGGTCAACAATTGTTTCCCCTTGTGCCACAGCAGAAAACTACCTGCATCATTGTGGGCGTGGTTCCAGGTATAGCCGCAACGAATACCAAGCAAGGTGGCATCCTCTTCCCAACCCGACCGCCAAAAGCCGTAGCCGGTGCCCGGGTACATTTCTTCTTTTGGCATGGTTTCAAAACAAGCCACCCGGGTCTGCCCATGCAAGACGGTGTCAAAAATCAGATCCCATCCGCCAACCGAAGGGGCACAGCGGTCATAGCAATACACGTGCCGGCCGTCTCCCAAGCCGTTGAGCAGCAGCATTTTACAGAAAAATCCGATCCCGCTGCCTGCGGTGGCCGAATCCCCGTAATTGACCAGCATCACCGGGTTTTGGGGGTCGCTGGCAGGATAGGTCATGGAAAGCAGAGCATCCCCCACCTGGTTGAAAACGGGCAGATCCATACGGTAATCGGTCATGCGGCTCATAAACAGGCGGAAGTTGAGCAATTCTCCCACGCCGTAAGCAAAGTAGCCGGCCGACTCGTAAAACATTCCTTTTTCATCAAAATTGGGGATCTTATTGAGCAAGGTATGCCCCTCATAGGTGCAAAATTCTTCCATCGCTTTAGCAATCAAAGCAAGTTTTTGGTGGGCATCGGGGATGCGATCAAACAGCGTAACCATTCCCAAAGCACAGTAGCCCACGCACACCGACCACCAGTTATGACCCATTGAATCCAACGCATGAACCCGACGGGTGGGGTCTACCCAATCGGCGCAAAGGGGATCAATGCCCTTTTCCATCATAGCGGCAGCGATCACCTCCCGCTGGGCGGGGGTAAATTCATCATAATAGGCATCGTACAACTGGCTGTAGCCGTTAAGAAACCGGGTGGTTGCCAGTTCACCGTGCCAAGGGGTACGGCGATGGGCGTTTTCCGGACCGGTCCACACCTTAAAACGAGCATAATACAGCAATTTTTCTGTGGCAAACGCAAAATATTTTTGGTCGCCTGTGACGTAAGAAAGCAAGGGAAACGCCTCGGCCATTGCTTCCAACAATCCGCCCGGTTCAAAATACCGCCCGTGTTGGGAATAGACCGATTCACATTCCTCCTCGGTCAACCAATGTTGTTCAAACAATTGGTCGGCTTTTTCTTTCAGCGCCTCAAAACGACTGGCAAAGGCCGGATCGGATTCAATTCGTTCTTTTACGGTTTGTAAGTCCTCCGCCGTGTAGTATAGCGACGGATGACAGTTCAGCAATTTCTTCACGGGACATTCCCCCTATCTAACCGCATTATAGCAAGGATACCTCACAAATGCAAGGTGACAAAGGGCAGTTGCAAAAGGAATTTCGGCACAAAAAAAGAGAAGCACGGGCTTCTCTTTTTTAACATCCTTCTAATTTTTCTTCCAACGCTTGTTGCAGTTTTTTCAGCGCCTGTCCCCGATGGCTGATGGCATCCTTTTCTTCCGGAGTCAGTTGGGCAAAACTTTTTGCCCCCACCATAAACACCGGGTCATATCCAAACCCGTTATCTCCCAAAGGTGCCAAGCCGATTAGACCGGGACATACCCCCCGCACGGTCAAGGTGTCGCCGTTTGGCCACACACAGCACACGGCGGAAACGAACTTGGCGGCACGGTTTTCTGCCCCGTTCATTTCTTTTAACAGTTTTTCATACCGCTGACGGTCGGTGGCGTTTTCTCCCGCATACCGGGCGGAGTACACCCCCGGCGCACCGTTTAGCACGTCCACACACAGCCCCGAATCGTCGGCCACCGCAGGAAGTCCGGTTTTGTCACAAGCGGCTTTGGCTTTCAGGTAGGCGTTTTCTTCAAAGGTGGTGCCGGTTTCTTCCACGTCGTCCAGAGAAACACCCAAGGATTTGGAGGAAACCGCATCAATGCCCAGGGGATTTAAGATCCGTTCCAGTTCAATGAGTTTGTGAGCATTGCCGGTGGCGATTACAAATTGCATTTCAATCATTCCTTATAAACATCGATGGGAGAGATGCCTTCACCACACCTCATCCGTCAGGGCTTCGCCCTGCCACCTTCTCCTCCAGGAGAAGGCGTTTATTTGCCTTCCCCTTGAGGGGAAGGGGGACCGCTTGCGGTGGATGAGGTGGTGATTTTTTGCAGTATATCCTCACAAACACCGTCGAAATTTCGGTTAATATCATCATTAGAGTAACGGACTACCGCTAACCCTAAATCTTTAAGAAATTCATCCCGGACAGAATCCTTTTTAAGTCCATCTTCCTCATAATGTTGGGAACCGTCCAGTTCAATCACCAATTTGGCTTTTGCACAATAAAAATCTACAATGTACTTTCCAATTACTTTTTGTCGGTGAAAGGTAATCGGCAGATCCTTTAAGAAGTCATACCACAAATGACGCTCTTCTTTTGTCATATTTTTCCGAAGAGTTTGGGAATTGCCGGTCAATTTGCGGTTGTTGGTCTGATTCATACAAACACCTCATCCGTCAGGGCTTCGCCCTGCCACCTTCTCTTGCAGGGCAGCAACCCCTTTGTCTGCTTCGCAGACATT
>CAYLYC010000047.1:0-9369 GCA_964387715.1 uncultured Eubacteriales bacterium
GGGGTAACATCGGTAGAGGTCACCGACGATCGACCGGCGCAACCGGTACAAAGGAGCAGGATCACCAGAAACAGAGAAAGCCAACGGGTTGATTGCATTGCCATCATCCTTAAAACCTAAAATTCGACATTTTATTATACCACAACCAATAAGGGGATTCAAGATAAAAAGGAGTTGTAAAAACCGAAAGTTTTTACAACTCCTTTTGGGAGAGACAGAAAAATTGTCATTACCAGTTAAACCAGGAGACCAACAGGGCAGAAAGGGCGATGGCAAACAGCAATCCGCTGGTCGTTCTGCGGATGATGCCATACATTCCGCCAGGTTCAGCGCCATCAGTAAACAAACTTAACCGCAGTTGTTCCAGTTCCCACATCAACCGGGGCACAAAACATTCTACCGCAGCCACAGCAAACGCCAATACAGCAAACCAAAGGTATTTGGGAGAACTTGCCTGGTAAAGACCAAATATAAGAATCACCAGGGCTACGACCAACCCTACCGCCGAAGCGCTGCCTATAATCTTGTCAAACAAACTGATATGTAACGGGTCTTCCCCGTTATACAACCGTTCGGTTGCACTGCGAATGACTTGGGTTGCCGCTTGTTCTTCTTCGGCCGATAAGGGTTTTCCCAGCGGTGTGCCGCAATCCACACAACGATTCCGTTCATCCTTGTTATATGCGCCACATTCTTTACACCGCTTCATTTTGCGTCCTCCTACCAGTTATCACTAAAACGCCCAGTTGCCGTTACGGAAAATGGGAATGGTGTTGCCTTCCCGGTCGATGCCGTCGATGGACAGATCTTTGGTGCCGATCATAAAATCCTCGTGAATGATGGAGTCATTGACCCCCAGTTTCCGACATTCTTCCAAGGAATACTGTTCAAAATTCTCCACACAGTTGGCAAAGCCCATACCGAGCGCCAAATGGCAGGCGGCATTTTCGTCAAACAGGGTGTTGTAAAACAGCAGTTCGCTTTCCCGAATGGGAGAATCGTAGGGTACCAGCGCACATTCCCCAAGGTAAGCCGCGCCTTCGTCCATGGCGATCAGTTCTTTGAGCAGGTCTTCCCCTTGCCGGGCTTTCACTTCCACCGCTTTTCCCTTTTCAAAACGAATGGAAAAATCGTCGATCAACTGTCCCCGATAGGACAAGGGTTTGCTGGAATACACGATGCCCTCTGCTTCCCCTCGTTTGGGGGTGGTAAACACCTCTTCGGTGGGGATGTTGGGGTTGAAGTAATGCCCCATCAAACTGGTTTCACCGCCACCTAAAAACAGGGATTCATCCATCAGTCCCACCGTCAGGTCGGTTCCGTTGGCGGCGGTATAATGGAGGCGCTTCAGTCCCAATTGGTTCAGGTAGTCACACCGGCTGAGCAGACGGGCGTTATGGTGGTCCCAGGCGGCAATGGGGTCATCGTTTACCCGGGAAACGGTTAAAATGGCATCCCACAGCCGTTCCACCGCTTGCTCCACCGGAATATCCGGGAACATTTTGTGCGCCCACTCTTTACCGGGAACCGCCGCAATGCACCATTGGTATTTGTTTTCCATGGCATCCCGGTAGGGTTTGAACACCTTGGAGCGTTTTTGGGAGGCCTTGGAATATTTTTCCTGATCGATCCCGTTCAATCCGTCCGGATCTTCGGACAGCAGGTACAGTTTGACCGGCAAGGTATCCCGTTGTTGCTGCCATTTCACTTCTTCATGGGGCTCCACCCGGGAAAGGACCTCCTCACTGCAATACTGCACGTTCAGCCGGGTGAGATTTTGGTGTCCCCATTCCACAAACACCCGCTGTGCGCCGCATTCGTAACACTCTTTTACCAGCAGTTCCACAAATTCCGGTTGATCCAGCTGGGCATAGAGATACACCACCTGACCCGGTTGGATATTTCCCCCGGTACGGGCAATGAGTTTTGCATAATTTTCTAACCGTTTTTGTTCCATATTCATCACCTAAATTATTATAAGTTGGTCGGTGCTTTGGGTAAGATTTTCACAACCGTTATGGGTTACGACGATCATATCCTCAATACGCACACCGAACTGATCTTCCAAATAAATCCCCGGTTCCACCGTGATGATCATACCGGGTTGCAACAGGGTTTCACAACGGGTGTTAAAACTGGGGTCTTCGTGAATCTCCAAGCCCACGCTGTGCCCCAGACCGTGGCCAAAGCAACCCTCATATCCAGCCCCGTGGATATAATCCCTTGCTACGGCATCAATGTCTTTGCACACTTTACCCGGGGCGATTGCCCTGATGGCTTTATTTTTGGCAGTGAGCACCGTTTCATACACCCGGCGCTGTTGTTCGCTCACCCCGCCAATGGCAACGGTGCGGGTCATATCTGAACGATACCCATCCACCACGCCGCCGAAATCCATGGTAAGAAAATCCCCTTGTTCCAACTTCTTTTGCGTAGGAACGCCGTGGGGCAAGGAGGAATTTTTTCCCGACACCACGACAAAGTCAAAGGCGACCCCTTCACTTCCCAACCGGCGGAGATAAAACTCCATATCCAGCATGATATCGGTTTCGCTTCTGCCCGGCTGGATCTGTTCCAGAATGTAAGAAAAGGTCTGGTCGGTCATCCGCTGGGCTTCTTTGATTTTTTCTATCTCCCGGGCGGATTTCACACTTCGCATCCCCAAAAGCTGGGCATCCAGTTTATCCCGGGAAGAAAGGGTTACCCCTTCCAGGATCCTGTCATACCGGGAAAATTCCTCTAAACTCATTTGCCGGGTCTCCACGTACAGGGTGGTGATTCCCTGTTCACGCAGTAAGGGAAGCACATCGGCTGACAAACCGGTGAATTGCCCTACCCGGCAGGAGGTCACCGTTTTAGCCGCCTTTTCAAAATACCGGAAATCGGTAAAAAACACGGCGTCACACCGGGTGATGACCACCATTCCTGCCGAAGAAGGAAAACCGGTCACATACCGTCGGTTGGCAAGGGAGGTGATCAAATACCCCTCCCCTTGCTCCAGGCCGCTTTGCAATTGTTTGATTCGTTCCAACATATTCCACCTATTATAATGATGCCAACAATCGGCACAAATATTCGTAAACCCGTTCTACGGAAGCCACAAAGACCCGTTCATCCGGTGTGTGAACGTCCCGCATATCCGGACCCATGGAAACGCCGTCCATACCCGGGCATTTTTGAGAGAACATACCGCATTCCAGCCCGGCATGAATCACCTCGGTCACCGGGGCTTTGCCGTACACATCAAAGAACACCTGTTCCATCCGGGTACGCAAGGGGGAGTTGGCGATATACTCCCATGCCGGATATTCAAAACCGGAAACCGCTGTGCCGCCAAAGGATCTGGCCACGGCTTCCACCTGCCGGTGCAAGGCGTCCCGTTTGGATTCCACACCGCTGCGAAGGGCGTAGATAAACACCATTTCCTCCTGGTCACAAGAAGCAACGCCCAAATTCAAAGAGGTTTCCACCACGCCGGGCAAATGCTCCATCATGGCTTGTACCCCGTTGGGAGCGGTGGTGACGTAGCCCAGCACACGTTGGGTCGAGGGGGCATCCCACACCCATTCCGGGGTTGCCACCGGTTCCACCGTGCAAACCACGTCCGGGTCTTCCCCGGTAACCAGCCCTTTACATTCCTCCTTTGCCAGACGGGACAATTGATCGGCCGTTCCGCCAAAGCCCACAACACAAGCGGCTTCTTTGGCAATGGCATTTTCCAACGCACCGCCGGACAAGGATGCAATGGCGCAGGGATAGGTTTCGTATAATTTTTTCAAAAACGCCCCCATGGCACAGTTGGCGTTCCCCCGGTTTTTGTGAATCTCAATGCCGGAGTGACCGCCGGTGAATCCTTGAAACACCACCCGATAACCGGGCATGGTATTGGGGACACGGGTAAGAGGCAACCGAACGGTGGTACGGCTTCCGCCGGCACATCCGCAGGTAAAGATGCCTTCGTCTTCCGAATCCAGATTGATCATCCGCCGGCCGGTCAGCCAACTGCCGTCCAACGCACCGGCGCCGATCAGACCGGTTTCTTCGTCAGCGGTAAACACCCCTTCGATGGGAGGATGGGACAGGTCTTGATCCTCCAACACCGCCAAAATCATGGACAAACCGATTCCGTTGTCTGCCCCAAGGGTGGTACCCTCTGCCCAGACCGTTTGGCCGTCGGTGACGGGTGTGATCCCCTGGGTCTCAAAATCGATGGCACATTCCGGTATTTTGGCACAAACCATATCCAGATGGGCTTGTAAGATCAAGGGCGGTTCTTCTTCCCTGCCCTTGGTACCGGGCTTGTACACCACCACGTTGCCGGCGTCGTCAGTACGGCTGTCCAGCCCCAGGTTTTGGGCAAAACGGACACACCATTTTCCCAAAGCAAAGGTATTGCCTGAACCGTGGGGAATGGCGCAAATCTCTTCAAAAATCTCAAACACCCTTTTGGGCGATAATTGTGCTAATCTGTTCATTTTGTGCCTCCTGATTGTTTATGGTATCGACCCAATCGGTCGGTAAATCCCAGTTCTGTAAAACCCTGTTGCAACGCCAGTTGCTCTGCTTCATGGAAGGATTGGAGCAGCGTATCCTTATGGTGGGAGTCGCTGTTGATCACCACACCGCCACCCAGTTCTTTCCAAAACCGGAGCATAGCCGGCGACGGATAAGGCGTGGTGCGATACCCCCGGGATATGGCACCGGTGTTGATTTCCAGAACCGCTTTTCCTGCCAGTTGTTTCATGGCGTTTTGCCAGGCGGCCTGATAGACCGGAGAGGTCTCATCAAAAACCACCCCACGGTTGGAAAACTTGGTGATCAAATCAAAATGCCCGATGATCTGGGCATTGGTTTTTTCCACCACCTTCGCCACCAGATCGTAATACGCCTGGGCGTAGGCGTTGTGATCCCCGGCAAAACATTCCTGGATACATTGCTTCACCCCTTGCGCAGAAATATCCACCGCATAGGTTTTGCCCTTCACCCTCAGATAATGCACCGAGCCAATAACGTAGTCGTATGCTGACGGGTCATCCTGCGAGGTATAGTCCATTTCAATGCCCCGCAAAACCTGAATTTGCCCGGCATACTTTTGTTGCAGCCGAGCAATTTCATTTTGGTATTGTTTTGTTTGCTCCGGTGTCATGGAACAGTCCGGATCAAAAGGGGTATAGCAATGCTCCGAAAAGCCGATGGTGTCCATTCCTTGCGCAATGGCAGATACCACCATTTCTTCCGGTGTATGCGCCCCATCCACAAAATTGGTATGGGTATGGAAATTAGACAGAATCATTGGGTCATTTTCTCCTGTTTTACCTTATGGTCGATCACGTGACGGGATGCCAGTTCTTTATGCACGTCCTCCAAAGAAATACCCATTTCGATCATCATAACCATGATATGATAAGCAAGGTCGGCAATTTCGTACACCGTTTCTTTTTTATCGTCCGCTTTGGCGGCAATGATGACTTCGGTGGATTCTTCCCCCACCTTTTTGAGGATCTTATCAATGCCTTTTTCAAAAAGATAGGTGGTATAAGAACCCTCTTTTTTCTCCTCTTTTCTGCCAACCAACATTGCCATCAGTTGTTCCAGAGAAAACTCCTGTCTCTCCGGGCTTTGGTACACCTCTTTGGTAAAGCAGGAATCGGTACCGGTGTGGCAGGCAGGGCCTTGTTTATCCACCACGACCACCAGGGCATCGTTGTCACAGTCGGCAGTAATGGAAACAATGTGTTGCACGTTGCCGCTGGTCTCTCCTTTACGCCACAATTCCTGACGGGAACGGCTCCAGAAGCAGGTACGCCCCTCCTCCATGGAGATCGCCAGACTTTCCCGGTTCATATAGGCAAGGGTCAGCACCTTTTTGGTGAGAGAATCCACCACAATGGCAGGAATCAAGCCCTTCTCGTCAAATTTCAATGCATTTACATCCAACATGATCATAACCTCACAGTAATCCCGTTATTTTGCAATTCTTGTTTTAATTCACCGATGGCAACCTCTCCAAAATGGAAGATGGACGCTGCCAGACCGGCGTCCACTTTTGGCAGGGTTTTAAACAGGGTAACAAAATCCTGTACGTTACCTGCACCGCCAGAGGCAATGACCGGCACCTGGACGATATTGCATACCGCTTCCAGCATTTCCAGGTCGAAGCCGCCTTTTACCCCGTCGGTATCAATGGAATTGACCACCACTTCACCGGCACCTGCATCCACACAGCGTTTGATCCAGGAAAGCGCTTCCATTCCGGTGTTTTCTCTGCCGCCTTTGGCAAACACCCGGAACACGCCGTCCACCCGTTTCACATCCACCGACAGCACCACACATTGGTCGCCGTACCGCCGGGCGGCTTGTTCCACCAGATCCGGGTTGCGAATGGCGCCGGAATTTACACTCACCTTGTCAGCGCCGCATTTCAGCACCCGGTCAAAATCCTCCAGGGTATTGATGCCCCCACCCACCGTAAGAGGGATAAAAATGGTGGATGCCACCTCTTTTAAGATATCGGTGAACAGTCCTCTCCCCTCGGCGGATGCGGTGATATCGTAAAAAACCAATTCATCGGCTCCGTTGCGGGAATAATACCGACCCAATTCCACCGGAGAAGAAACGTCAGCAAGTCCCTCAAAATTTACACCCTTTACCACCCGTCCGTTTCGCACGTCCAGGCAAGGGATAATGCGTTTGGTTATCATTGCGCCACCTCGATTGCTTCTTTCAGATCGATCGCACCGACATAATAGGCCTTTCCGATGATCGCCCCGTACAGCCCCATTTGGGCAAGGGCTTTTACATCCTCAAGGGAGGAGACCCCGCCGGAGGCAACGATCTGTAACGAATAGGTACGGGACAATTCCTCATATAACGCCCGGTTGGTGCCCTGCATGGCGCCATCCTTGGAGATATCAGTGCAGATGAGGGTCTTCACGCCCAGATCTTCCATTTTTTTGCAAAAGGTATGGCAATCGTAACCGGAGGTCTCGGTCCACCCTTTAATGGCAACCATTCCCTCTTTCATATCCACACCCACGGCAATTTTGTCCCCATACCGCCGGACGGCCTGGCGCAAAAACTCCTCATCGGTCACAGCGGCCGTGCCTAAGATCACCCGGTCCACCCCGGCGTTCAGGTACCGCTCCACCGTTTCCATGGAACGGATCCCGCCGCCGATCTCGGTAAACAAACCGGTCTCACCGGCGATGGCAGAGACCACCTCCAGGTTAGGGGTATCCCCTGATTTTGCCCCTTCCAGGTCTACCAGGTGGATAAACTTTGCCCCTGCCCGCTCAAAATCACGGGCAACCGAAAGGGGATGGTCATTGTATACGGTCATTTGGTTGTAATCGCCTTTCAACAACCGTACCGCTTTTCCTTGTACAATATCAATGGCAGGAAAAATGTTCATTGCGAAACCTCCCAATCACAAAAGCCCAATAAAATGTTCAGCCCCACCTGTCCGCTTTTTTCCGGATGGAACTGACAACCGCAAACGTTGCCTTTTGCCACGGCGGCGGTCAATTCTTTTCCGTATTCGGCGGTGGCGATCACGCTGTCATCACAGCCGTCGCCGTAATAGGAATGAACAAAATACACGTGGTCATCCGGTTGGATATACCGAAAGATGGGATGTTTTTCACCGGTGATATGCAACTCGTTCCAGCCGATGTGGGGAATCTTCAGTTGGCTTGGCAGTTCCCCTTCCATGGGAACCACTCTGCCGGGAATCAATCCCAGACCTTTGTGGCAACCGTATTCCATGCTTTCATCAAAAAGCAACTGCATACCAAGACAAATGCCCATAATGGGTTTGCCCTTTGCCGCCTGTTGCTGCAGCACCCGATCCAAACCGGTGGCTTTCAGTTTATTTGCCGCATCTTCAAATGCGCCCACACCGGGGAGAATGATCCGATCGGCGGCGGCAATCACGTCCGGGTCGCCGCTGACAACCGCTTCTTTCCCGATAAAGGCAAAGGAGGAGCAGAGGGAAAACAGGTTTCCCACGCCGTAATCAACAATAACGATCATTTATAACACACCTTTGGTGGAAGGAATTACGTCTTCTTTACCGGGAACGGTGGCAACCGCCCCTTTCAGCGACCGGGCAACCGATTTGAAAGCGCCTTCGATGATGTGGTGGGAGTTGGTTCCTGCCAGTTGGCGGATATGCAGGGTGCACAGGGCGTTGCGCACAAAGCCCAACCAAAATTCTTCCACCAGTTCGGTATCAAAGTTTCCCACCTTCTGGGTGGGAATATCCAGGCCGTAAGCCAAAAAACTTCTGCCGGACAGGTCCACCGCCGATAAGATCAACGCTTCATCCATCGGCAATATCGTTTCGCCGTATCGTGCGATCCCCCGTTTTTCACCCAACGCATCCGCAAACGCCTTGCCCAGGCAAATGCCGATATCCTCCACGGTGTGGTGGTCATCCACTGCGGTATCACCGTTACAGGTCAGGGTCAGATCAAAGCCGCCGTGAGCGGCAAACAGGGTCAGCATGTGGTCTAAAAAACCGCAGCCGGAATTGACCTGAGCAAATCCGGTGCCGTCTAAATTCAAGGTCAGATCAATTTGGGTCTCGGCGGTTTGCCGACGCATGGTACCGATTCTCATTGGGCACTCTCCCTTTCATTCATAACTTCGTCAATGGCACAAAGCAGGGCTTTCATCTCCTCCATTGTACCAATGGTAATTCGATTATACTCCATAATGACCGGCTTGTCAAAATGCCGGATCAAAATTCCTTTTTCTTTTAAGGACAAATACAATTCCTTACCCCCCAGTTCCCGGTGCTTGACAAACAAGAAGTTGGCTTTGGAATCGGTCACGGTAAATCCCCGGCCGATCAGTTCCCGGCGGGTAAATTCCCTGGTTTGCTGAATTTCTTTGCAATGGTCGGTGTAGTAGGATGCCTCCTCCAGCGCCGCTTTGCCTGCCGCCATGGTCATCCGGTTGACGTTGTAGGGATTGGTGGAATACTTAACGGTATTCAGATCAGCGATCAATTTCCGGTTGCCCAAACCAAATCCCAACCGAGCACCTGCCAACGAAAAGGACTTGGAAAAGGTACGGGTTATCAGCAGGTTATCGTACCGGTCGATCAAAGGCAGCGCCGTTTGACCGCCGAAATCGATATACGCCTCGTCAATCACCACCACGTGATCCGGATTGGTTTGCAAGATTTCCTCAATCTCCTCCAGGGATAAAACAAGTCCGGTAGGTGCATTGGGATTGGCGATCACAATATTGCACCCGGCGTTGTGATACGCCTTGGGGTCAATGGAAAAATCCTCCTGCAAAGCAATGGTGCGATAAGGTACGCCGTTGAGCTGAGCAAACACCGGGTAAAACCCGTAGGTGATA
>CAYLYC010000048.1:0-9127 GCA_964387715.1 uncultured Eubacteriales bacterium
GTGCAAAGGATGTGAACCGTATCATTTTAACCCGTCCGGCGGTGGAAGCCGGTGAAAAATTAGGATTTCTTCCGGGCGATATTCAGCAGAAGGTGGACCCGTATCTTCGACCCCTTTATGATGCGCTGTTTGATATGCTGGGTGCAGAGAATTTTATGAAGTACCAGGAGCGGGGCAACATTGAAGTGGCGCCGTTGGCATATATGCGTGGGCGAACTTTGGATGACAGTTTCATCATCTTGGACGAAGCGCAAAACACCACCCCGGAACAAATGAAAATGTTTTTAACCCGGTTGGGGTTCCATTCCAAAGTGGTGGTGACCGGTGATATAACGCAAATCGACCTGGGTGAAGGGAAAAAGTCCGGTCTGCTGGAAGCGGCAACCATACTGAAAAACGTGGATGATATTGCAGTAGTGCATTTAGACGAAAACGATGTGGTGCGTCATAAACTGGTGCAGTCTATTATCAAGGCCTATGACCGCTATCATCAAAAAAAGGCAAGAGAAAAGAACGTGAGGAGAGAGTCGGATGGAAAGAGTAAAGGTCATTATTAAAAACGATCAAAAAGAAGTGAGGATTCCCACCGGGATCCGTATGCTGCTTCGTCGGTGCTGTAATGCGGTTTTGATTATGGAAAAGTTTGGGGCATCGGCTGAGATCTCCATCACCTTTGTGGATGAAGAACAGATTCATGTGCTCAATAAAGAACACCGGGGTGTGGACCGTCCCACCGACGTGTTATCCTTCCCCTTGGGGGAAGACGGCGTGTATGACGAAAACCCGGAAAACGGCGCAAAAATGCTGGGCGATATCGTGCTCAACATTCCCCGAGTGGTTCGTCAGGCAGAAGAATTTGGTCATTCCTTCCAACGGGAGATCGCCTATCTGACCGCCCATTCTATGTTGCATTTGTTGGGCTATGACCATGAGGTCAGCGGCATGGAATCGGTGCATATGCGGGAAAAAGAAGAGGAGATCATGACCCAGCTTGGTCTGCCCCGAACCGCCAACTACACCTTTAATAACCAATAGGAGAGAATGAACTTGGAACAACATAAATCGGCCTTTGTGGCAATTGTCGGCCGTGCCAATGCGGGAAAATCATCCTTAATGAATGCGTTGCTTGGCCAAAAGGTGGTTATTGTGTCGGACAAGCCCCAAACCACCAGAACCCGTGTTATGGGCGTGTTGACCGAAGGGGCATATCAATACGTGTTTATCGATACCCCCGGTTTTCACAAACCCCGTACCGCCTTGGGTGAAAATATGATCAAAGCGGTGGGTTCCGGCATGGATGATGTGGAACTGTGCGTTTTGGTTGCCGATTGCACCAAAGAGATCTCGCCGGTGGAATTGGAATTGATCGAAAAATTCCGTGCCCGTAAATTGCCGGCTATTTTGGTTTTGAACAAAATCGATTTGCTGAAAAATAAGGATGAACTGATTCATCAGATCGCCGAATACACCGCCCATTTTGATTTTGCGGCGGTCATTCCCACCTCTGCCGCCACCGGTGACGGGGTGGAAACGGTGAAAAAGGAGATCGCCCCCTTTGCCATGGAGGGTGTGCATATGTTTGATGCCGATACCCTGACCGACCAACCGGAGCGTTTGTTGGCGGCGGAATTGATTCGGGAAAAACTCCTTCGTTTGCTGGATAAAGAGATCCCCCACGGCATTGCCGTGGTGATCGAGCGGTTCCATACCCGTGAAGATCCGGAAATGCTGGATATTGAAGCCACCATTTTTTGCGAAAAAGAGTCCCACAAAGGGATCATTATCGGTAAAGGCGGCAGTATGTTGAAACGGGCGGCTACCTATGCCAGAAACGACTTGGAACGGTTTTTTGATTGCAAAGTCAATCTTCAATGTTGGGTAAAAGTCAAGGAAGATTGGCGCAACCGTCAAGGTCTTATCCATTCTTTTGGATTGGATTCCTAAAATTTAACAATGATATTTCGTTCCTTGCTCCTCAAAATAGTAATAGCAATTTTGGGGGGCAATTTTATGGACGAAAATGTAACGATGCAACGTTGGAATCGGTTTATCAACACCGGTTCTGTTAAGGATTATTTGGCCTATCGTGCCCAGGCGACCATGGAGGAAAAACAACATGAAACAATCCACCAACGGACTGATCATCCGGGAATATCATGTGGGGGAGAGCGACCGGTTGGTGACCGTTCTTACCCGTGACAGCGGTTTGATTCGTGCTTTTGCGCCCGGCGCCAGAAACATAAAAGGAAAACGTCAGGCGGCAACCCAACTGCTCTGCTACGGCAATTATGTTTTCAGCAAAGGCAAGGATACCTATCGCATTACCGAAGCAGAATGTGTGGACGTGTTTTTCCATTTGCGAAGCGACCTTGTCAAACTTTCCCTTGCCCAGTATTTGTGCGAATTATGCGGCGTTTTAGTACCGGAGGAGGATGAAAGCGGCGCCTATTTGCGGGTCATGCTCAATACCCTGAAGTTTTTGGAGCAGGACCGGTTGCCTGCCAACCAGTTAAAAGCGGTAGCGGAACTGGCATTGCTCACCTTGTCCGGTTATATGCCGGATGTGGACGGTTGTCATACCTGCGATACCCATGAGGGCGGTTTTTATTTTGACCCGGTGGAAGGCATCACCCTGTGTGAACAACATCGGACGCCGGGCAGTATTCCGGTGTCCTCCGGCGTGTTACAAGCCATGTATCATATCACCCATTCCACCATTGACAAGATCTTTTCCTTCACCCTCTCAAAGTCGGGTATGGAGCAATTGGCAAAGGTAAGCGAGGGTTTTGTATTGGCGCAGTTGGATCGGGATTTCAAAACGTTAACCTTTTATCATACACTATAAAAGAAAGGAATACCATGGAACATACCATTTCAAAAAAACATATTCGTGTATTAGAGTTGCCAAAGGTGTTAGAACGGTTGGCACTTCTTTGTCATTGTCCTGATACGGCAGAATTGGCAAGGGGTCTGCAACCGGAAACCGATCTGGCCGGGGCAAAAGAGATGATGGCGCAAACGGTGGAGGCCTATACCTTAACCGCTCGGTACGGAGCCCCTTCCTTTGGCGGCCTATCCAATGTAAAGGGCAGTTTGACCCGTGCCGGTGCCGGCGGAACGCTGTCCATGGGTGAGTTGTTGCGGGTGGCGGAACTTCTGCGGGTGATCCGTTCACTCAAGCAATGGCAGGATAACCATAGTGCCCAGTCGGATGCGCTGGACGGCTATTTTGAGCAACTTTGTCCCAATGTGTATTTGGAAAATAAAATTTTTACCGCGATTATCAGCGAAGAAGAAATGAGCGATAAAGCATCCCCGGCGCTTGGGGAGATTCGCCGCAAAATGCGGGGTGCATCCGGCCGTGTGCGAGAGCAGTTGGATAAACTGATCCGCTCCAAAACCATGCAAAAATATTTGCAAGACCCCATTGTCACCATTCGCGGCGGCCGCTTTGTTGTGCCGGTAAAGGCAGAGCATCGTGCAGACGTGCCCGGTTTGGTGCATGACACCTCTTCTTCCGGCTCTACCTTGTTTGTGGAGCCCACGGCTGTGGTGGAGGCAAATAACGAAATCAAGGTGCTGGAATCCAAAGAACGGGAGGAGATCGACCGGATCTTGGCGGAACTGTCCTCCGAAGCCGGCGGCTTTGCGCACGGTATCGCCCTTGGCTTTGATGCCTGTTGCCAACTGGATCTGGTGTTTGCCAAAGCAAAACTGGGGTTTGATATGAAGGGATCAGAACCGCTGTTGAACGATACCGGGGTGATTGAATTAAAACGTGCCCGGCATCCCTTGTTAGACCCCAAAACGGTGGTGGCAACCGATATTCGTCTTGGCGTGGATTTTGATACCTTGGTCATCACCGGCCCCAATACCGGCGGTAAAACCGTTTCCCTGAAGACCCTGGGTCTGCTGACCCTGATGGGAATGTGCGGTTTGTTGATTCCCGCAGATGACAATAGCCAGATTGCGGTATTCCGCCACGTGTTTGCTGATATTGGTGATGAACAGAGTATTGAACAATCCCTGTCCACCTTTTCTGCCCACATGACCAATATGATCGACATTTTAAAACAGGCAGACCATCAAAGTTTGGTGTTGGCAGACGAATTGGGGTCGGGGACTGACCCGATTGAAGGAGCGGCTCTTGCCACGGCGATTTTGGAAACGTTGCGTATGCAAGGGGCAAAAATTGCCGCCACCACCCACTATGCGGAATTAAAAGCATTTGCCTTGCAAACTCCCGGCGTGGAAAACGCTTGTTGCGAATTTGACGTAGCCACTTTGCGCCCCACCTATCGTTTGCTCATCGGGATGCCCGGGCGTTCCAATGCCTTTGCCATTTTGCAACGTCTTGGGATGGATGAGGATGTGATTCGCCGTTCCGGTGAGTTGGTGTCAGCGGAAAACCGACAGTTTGAACAGGTGGTAGAACAACTGGAGCAATCCCATACCGGGCTGGAACAGGAACGGGCAGAAATCAGCCGATTGCGGGCAAAAACCCAGGAATTGGCAGACCGTTCTCTGCGAGAGCGGGAACAATTGGCAAAAGAACGGGATAAAATTCTGGAACAAGCCAGAGAACAGGCGAAGAATTTGCTGGATAAAACCAGGGCGGAATCCCGTCGCATCTTAGATGAGTTGGAACAACTGAAAAAGCAGTCATCTGCAGGTCAAGCGGCAGAAATGCTGCGCCGTGCCAAAGCGGAAATGAATCGTGGTCTCAAGCAGCTGGAAGATACCGCCGATCCGGTGGATAAGGGGCTGGATGAGCAGTATCATTTGCCCCGTCCTTTGAAAGCAGGCGACCGTGTGCTGATTGCCGATATTCATAAAGAAGGCACGGTCATTACGCCGCCGGACGGAAACGGTCAAGTGTTCGTACAGGCAGGGATTATCAAAACCAAAGTTCCGGTGGATAATATTCGCCTGTTGGATGACAAAAAACCGGTTGTCCCAAAACAGGAAAAGCGAAAAATCGGAATTGAATCCAGAGGGCTTCGTAAGGTAGCCACCGAACTGGATCTCCGGGGATATGCGGCGGATGAAGGCGTCACCGAAGCCGATCGTTTTATTGACCAGGCAGTCCTGATGGGGATGGAAACGGTTACCATTATCCACGGAAAGGGAACCGGTGTGTTGCGCAACGCCATTCGCCAATTTTTGCGCAGTCACCGTAGTGTAAAAGCATTCCGTCCCGGCATGTATGGCGAGGGTGAGGACGGCGTAACGGTGGTTACCCTAAAATAAAGGAGAGAATGCATGATGAAGATTTTGGTCATTTCGGATGTGCATAGTCACATTCACGGGCTTCGTGCCATCGAACAGCAGGAACAAACCTGGGATATGGTGCTGTTTGCCGGTGATATGCTGGATTACGGTCTGCAACCGGCAGAGGTGATCGGCTGGATGCGTGAGCATCAAGTGGTGGCGGTTGCCGGAAACCATGATATCGGTCTTGTACAGATGATGGATCAAGGATTTGAGCGTCTGCGTGACCCCCTGATGGCACAAACCTTTTCCGGCCATAATGTATCGGTTCTCACCGATGAGGATCTGGAATATGTTCGCCAACTCCCCTTGGAAGTAACGGTGGTGTGTGACGGCGTAACCTATTTCATGACCCATATTTACGACGATACGGATGGACAAGCCCTGTTACATCACCTTGAACAATATCATTCCATATCCTCCTTTGAGGAATACTGGCAAACCAAGGTGGGGAAGACCCAGGGCAAACGCTGTCTTGTGCTGGGGGACACCCATCATTGTATGATGCTTCAAATCGGTAAAGACGCAACGATCATCAATCCCGGTGCGGTAGGGTATAAACTGGGCGCAGACACTGCCACCAAAGGCGCAACCTATATCGTGATCGAGGATGGGGTTCCTTATTTCCGTTGGGCGGATTATGATACCCGGGAAGATTATGAAACCGTGGTGAACCAAATGACCAACCTGGAAGATTGGCAGCGTCGTACCGGCATCGCCATATTTCAGCCCCAGGAATAACAAATAAAAATAAAGGAGACTGTAACAATCGTTTTACAGTCTCCTTGTTTTATATCTTTTTTATTCTATTCCAATCCCAAAATGCGTCTGGGATTATTTTGCAATATCAACTCGTTTTCATGGTCGGTCAAACCCAGGGATAAGAACCGATTCAGTTCGAATTTAGGATTCCACATGGGGTAATCACTGCCGAACAACATACGCTGGGCACCGTAATGGCGAATCAGCTCTTTCATGCGCCGGGAACCGGTGAGGAAGGATGTGCTGGAACAATCCATATAGCAGTTCTCATTTTCCAGATATTCAACGGCAAGGTCGTGAATGGACCAACCCCCAAAATGTGCGGCGATCACCGTCAGGTCAGGGAAATTGTGAAGCAAATGCACCAAACGGCAGGGGTGAGAGTTGTCGTACCGGTAATCCCCGCAATGGATCAGCAAGGGCAGTTTCCCCCGAAACAGGTCGCAAATGGCAAAGAGTTTAGGGTCGTCAACGTTAAAACCCTGGGTTTCTGGATGGATCTTGATCCCCTTTAATCCGGCATCCATGATCCCCTGAATGACTTCTTCCGGATGTTCCATATCGGGATGAACGGTACCGAACCCATACAACTCATCATATTCCTTTGCCTGATCGGCAATAAAACGGTTGATGGAGTCAACGTGTTTGGGAGAGGTGGCAACCGAACAAACCAGAAATTTGCTAATGCCTGCCTGTTCGCCAATATCCAACAGCGTATCCACCGTGCCGTCGCAGGCCATGGTGGGTACGTTATAAAATTTCCCTACGTTTTCTACCGCAGCGGCGGCAATTTTTTCGGGATATATATGGGTATGAAAATCGAAAATCTCCATTTGTCAAAACTCCTTTGTGGCACAGTATATCACATTTTGCATGGTATTGCAATGAAAATGCTTGAAAAAAAGTTCCGGTAAGGTATAATAAATATAGCATTTTTACGAGGTGATAGATATGTCCATCCCCAGAAGCGAACACCCCAAACCCCAGTTTTGCCGTGAAAACTGGCTGAATCTTAATGGTACTTGGCAGTTTGAAATCGACCACGGTAACAGCGGTGAGGCCAGAGGATTGCATTTGCCGGATGCGGTGTATTCCAGAACCATAACCGTTCCTTTTTGTCCGGAAAGCAAACTGTCCGGCGTGGCGTATACCGACTTTATGGCGGCGGTTTGGTATAAGCGGAATATTGTGATCACAAAAGAACAACTCACCGGCCGCGTGGTCATGCACTTTGGCGCGGTGGATTACGAGTGCACCTTGTTTGTAAACGGTAAACAGGTGGGCACTCACAAAGGGGGATATAGTTCTTTTTCGTTTGATATCACAGGGTTTTTGAAGGAAGGGGAAAACACCCTGACCGTTCGGGCGGTGGATGACACTCGCTCTTCCTTGATCCCCAGCGGTAAACAAAGTGAGCGGTATCAGGGATACGCCTGTTTGTACACCCGTTCCACCGGCATCTGGCAAACGGTTTGGCTGGAGTTTACGCCCATTACCTATATCAGATCCATTCAATATCGCCCCCAACCCCAAGACGGTAGCGTAACCATTACGGTGGATCTGGCAGGTTGCGCATCTCTTTGTCTGGATATTACCTATCAAGGAAAACCCATGGGTAAGGCAGAGCGGGAAAAGGCCCAGGGTTTATTGACCGTTACCATTCCCCTGAACGAAACCCATTTGTGGGAAGTGGGGAAGGGTCGCTTGTATGATGTAACCGCTACCTACGGCGAGGATGTGGTAACCGGCTATTTTGGACTTCGCTGTGTCAGTATGTCCGGCATGAAGTTTTTGCTCAACGGCAAATCGGTGTTCCAACGCCTTGTTTTAGACCAGGGGTATTATCCTGACGTCATTTATACTGCGCCCACGGACAAAGACCTGGAGGACGACGTGCTTCGTTCCATTGCCATGGGCTTTAACGGTGCGCGGTTGCACCAAAAGATTTTTGAGGAACGGTTCCTTTACTATTGCGATAAACACGGGTATATGGTATGGGGTGAATATCCCAGCTGGGGTGTGAAAACCGGGGATCCTGCCTTGCTTCATGCCTTCCTTCCGGAATGGATGGAAACGGTTCAGCGGGATTTCAACCATCCTTCTATCATCGGTTGGTGTCCCTTTAATGAAACCCATCCCGACCAATTCCGGGAAACCATTCGTATGGCATACCGTGTTACCAAAGCGTTGGATCCCACCCGTCCCTGTATCGATACCAGCGGCCACGCCCATGTGGAAACCGATATTTTTGACCTCCATGACTATGACCAAAATCCGGTCACCTTTACCGCCCGTTATGCTGATTTTGCCGCCGGGGGTCAATTTGCACAACCGGATTATTTCGTGAATATGCAAACCTATGGGGGTCAGCCGGTGTTCATCAGCGAATACGGCGGTATTCGTTGGACCGATGACCAGAAGGGCTGGGGGTACGGTGACAGCCCGAAAACCAGGGATGAGTTTATGGAACGCTTCCGGAAACTGGCAGAAGCACAACTGAACAACCCGAATTTCTTCGGCTTGTGTTACACCCAATTGACCGACGTGGAAATTGAACAAAACGGGCTTTATACCTATGACCGTGTTGCAAAATTCCCACCGGAGGAAATCGCCGCCATTCTTACACAAAAGGCCGCCATTGAAGATTAGTTTGTAAAAACGGCTTTGGGAAATGAATCGAACCCAAAAGTGCAGTGAAGATACTGCGAAATTCCTTTCCAAAGCCATCAAAATCTATTGCAGGAAGTAATGATAACGCCATCGGAAATTCCGGTGGCGTTGACTTTTTGGCGGATTAGAATCTGCTCCACAGTAGACAAAGAATGAGTTTTGTCTGAAACAGTGGCCGCACGTAAACAGCGAGAGAAGACAGCAACCCATGAAAAACTGTAGAAATACGCAAAATTACCGAAAGTGTATATTGACACAAACAGATGGCTATGATATAATGGATTCGAGAAAAATGCGTAAATACGCAAAATTTACGAAAGAGGCACACCTATGATCCAAAGAAACAAATATCTTGAACGATTGATCGCAAAAAAGGAGAACGGCTTGGTAAAGGTCATTACCGGCATCAGAAGATGCGGCAAAT
>CAYLYC010000049.1:0-9088 GCA_964387715.1 uncultured Eubacteriales bacterium
GGTAAAACGCAACAGCAAAAACGGACTTGTGGAAGTTACCATCCAGGCGTATAATCAAAAAGGTGAACTTGTGTTGACCGATATCACCGAGGCGATCGTTAAGTGCAAACCGACGGAGGAATCAATATGAATTTTGAACAACTGATCACCGAGCGTTATTCTGTAAGAAGTTTTAAGCCCGATCATTTGCCCCAAGAGATGATCGATACAATTCTTGAGGCGGGACACAAAGCACCCACCGGCTGTAATTATCAGCCCCAGAGGATCCTTGTACTCAATACCCCTGAGTCGATCGCCAAACTCAAATCATGCACCAAATGTCATTTTAATGCACCAACGGCAATGCTTGTATGTCATAACAAGGACGAAAGTTGGGTGAGAAAATATGACGGTGCCTTATCTTCCCCGGTAGACGCAGTTATCGTCGCCACACATATGATGCTTGCGGCACATAATATCAATATTGGCTGTTGTTGGGTGATGCATTTTGATCCGGCGGCAATGGGTAAGTGTTTCAATATTCCTGATAACGTTGAACCGGTGGCGTTGCTTGTGATGGGTTATCCTGCAGATGATGCAAAACCTCTCGATATGCATTTTAGGACCCGGCCAATTGGCGAAACCGTTATTTATGATGAATTCAAATAAATTGGTTCACCCTTCCACATAGATCTCCCCTTGGGTTCGCATGGGATATTCATGTATCCTATCCCCGTCCATCTCCTCTTTTTTGAAAAGCACAGCCGTGATCTGACTGTTGAAATAGGTTCGGTAATAATACGTGCCTTCTTCCATGTTGCAACAACAACTGTAACGGGTCATTTCATACTGTTCCTCCTCCAGGCGAACACATCCCAAGGGTTGGGCTACTGAGGAGAGCATTTGAAACATTTGGTGGACCGACTGTTTTTCCTGTTTGGTTTGAAGGGCGTTTTGTTTCACAAAACATCCCCGCACAAATCGGGATTGAGAGGAAAAATCCCCGGGCAGACCCATTCCCCCCAATCCCCGGCTGTATTGCTGCAATTCCAATTCTTTTGAAAACAAATTGCGAGGCGGATAAGCAGTACAATGAAAATAGTTATTAAGGGAGAACAATTGTATGGGAAAGGGAGGATTGTTGGTGAGCACCCCCACCGGATTATCATACACCTGCAACCCGGTTGCCACCGTTTCTACGGTAATACAACCATCCTGATCGGCTATCATCCAATGCAACGGGGTTGCCGGCAGAGTGTCATCAAAGTTTTCGCCGGTGATGCACAGTTTTGCCAACAATTGACGGGCATCTGCCACCGATCGGCATTGCCCCAAGATCCAAGGAATCAGTTCAAATGAACAAAGGGCGGTCTTCCCCTCCTCTTGACGATAAACACAGGAATCAGAAAAACTCAACCCCGCCATACACAGCCCAAATTCATTCACTCCATCGTAATACAAAGGCATTCCCTTTGCCAGGTGCGCCATTCCCAGCATGGCGTGGTGGGAAGGCAGATCCGGCGTATGCCGAAAGACAAGCGGCGCATTGCGAGGGGTCATGACCACCGCCTCACCGTAGGAATCATCCACGTCTAAATTTCTGCCAAAATAATGATTGACACCAGTAAAAGTCATCGCAGTACACATAAAAAAATCCCCTTTCACCACTATTGTGTGTGGTTGAAAGGGGGTTATTCTTTTTTGTTAATTTATGATGCAAATTCCTTTGGCGCGTCCCGAAGGGACATATCACACGATAGGTATATCGCATCCGTAAGGATATATCGCAAATTCCATGAGGAATTTATAGCGCCGAATCTGTCTGTACTAAAAGTGCTACCGTTTCCACATGGGCGGTATGAGGGAACATATCTACCGGCTGAATGGTTTTCACCTCATAGCCACCATCGGTAAGATATTTCAGGTCTCTCGCCAAGGTTTCCGGGTTACAAGAGATATACACCACCCGTTTGGGGGCAAGACGGCACAAACTGTCAATAAATCTTCGGCTACTGCCGGCACGGGGCGGATCCATCATCACCACATCCACCGTTTCCCCGTTATCAGCCAATTCCTCCATAAATTCACCGGCATCTCCGCACACAAACCGGGCATTCTTTACCCCATTCTCCCTGGCGTTGGCTTTGGCATCCCGCACCGCATCAGGGTTGAGTTCCACACCGGTTACAAATCCGCAATGGGGTGACGCCGCCAGACCAATGGTTCCCACGCCGCAATAGGCATCCAGCAAGGTATCGGTGGGCTTTAACCCGGCAAACTGAATGGCTGTTTGATACAGCACGTGGGTCTGCACCGGATTGATCTGGTAAAAGGATGCGGCAGAAATACGGAAACGCATCCCACACAGCACATCGGTAATATACCCCTTGCCATATAACACCTTTTCCTGCTTTCCAAGCACCAAGCTGGTAGGGCCGTTGTTGATATTCTGAATGACCGTTTTAATATTGGGAAAGGTTTCCAGCAACCCCTTTAAAAATGCCCCTTTTCCCGGAAACATGGGATTACCGGTGACCAACACCACCATGATCTCATTGGTGGCAAATCCCCGTTTTACCAAAATATGGCGCAAAAAGCCCTTTTTGGTGTAAGGATTATAGGCGGTCATGTGAAAAGAGGGCATCCGTTTGCGAATGTAAACGATGATCTCGTCAGCGATCTTATCCTCTAACTGACAGCGATCCACCGGCACGATGCGATGGGAGCCGGACTGGTACACACCGGACAGCAGATTCCCCCGCCGGTCCGTACCAAAGGCGGCTTGTACCTTATTCCGATAGTGGTAAGGATGCTCCATACCGATGATGGGTCTCACCTTTCCAAAACGGCCGCACAGCCGCTTTACCACCCCTTGCTTATGAATCAGTTGCCGGTCATAGGGCAGGTTTTGCAACTGGCAACCGCCGCATTTTTTATACACTGGACAAGGGGTATGTTCCCCGTTATGATTCCCATTCATTTCCTTTGTTACCTCCAATCTACCAACCAAATCCATCCATTCCTTTGGTATAATGAACCTACGTTTCAACAGAAAGGATGGATCGAATTGAAAAGACGAATATGTACTCTATTGACGGTATGTGCTTTGTTACTGGGGGCTACGCCCCTTTGGACAAGCGCACAAACCCTGTCCCCCGCCGGACGGGTAACCACCGCCTCCACCGGACTGAATATCCGAAAAAGCGCATCGGCTTCTGCAACGGTGGTTGGCACACTTGCCAAAGGCGCTACCGTTACCCTGCTTTCCAAAAGCGGAAACTGGTATAAGGTGCAATACGGCAAAACAGCCACCGGCTATTGCTCTGCATCCTACATTACGCCCCTCACTTCTGCCACGGAAATGACGGTGGCGATTTCCAGCGGTGTTTTGAACGTTCGCAAGGGTGCAGGTACCGGCTATGCCATTCAAGGCACGTTGACAAAAGGTGCATCGGTCATTCGGCTGTCTACCACCGGAAACTGGAGTCACATCTTATACGACGGAACCAAAACCGGTTATGTAAGCAGCACCTATTTGTCTACCGGGTCGTCCGGTTCCTCTGCCACCGGCAACGTTGCTTTGAACGTACCGCTGTATTTGCAGACCGACAGCCGTTGGAGCAGTATCACATTGGGAAACAGCAGTGCCACAATGGGAAAATCCGGTTGCGCCACGACTGCTCTTGCCATGGTGGAATCCCACCGTTTGGGACAAACCATTACCCCTGCCGCCATGGAAAAGAAACTCACCTACACCTCCGGCGGTTCGGTGTATTGGCCTTCAAACTATGAACAAACCACCAGCAGCAGCGGATATCTTACCTTTATTTACAACAAACTGAAAGCCGGTAAACCGGTGATCCTGGGACTAAAAACCAATGCCGGCGGAATGCATTTTGTGGTGGTGACCGGTTGTACCGGCAACACATCCTCTGCCGCCAACTTTACGGTCAACGACCCGGGGTCTGCCAGTCGCACCAAACTGTCGCAAGTGCTTGTCGTGTACCCCAACTTTTACAAAATGCTGTGGGTAAAATAGCAACTACCGTTTGATAAGCAAAGCCACCGTTTCGTCTGTGATTTTCGCCTCGTTTGCGATATACTCGCTCTGCTCGTGCGATATATTTCCTATTGCAAATGCGATATAACCTCACTTGCGTTCGGTTGCGATATGATATAAATTCCTTTGGCTCGTCCCGAAGGGACATATCACACGATAGGTATATCGCATCCGTAAGGATATATCGCAAATTCCATCAGGAATTTATATCGCCGAATCTGTCTGCACTAAAAGTGCGACAGTTTCCACATGGGGTGTTCTGGGGAACATATCCACTGCGGTGGCTTTTTGCAGTTGATATCCCATGGTATTGAGCAGGGCGGCATCTCTGGCGAGGGTTGCCGGGTCACAGGAAATATACACCAACCGGTTGGGTTTCATCTCCCGGGCGATGACCTCTAACACCTGTTTATCGCACCCTTTCCGGGGCGGATCCACAAACACAACGGTGGGTTGTACCCCCTGCTGTGCCAGAACCTTGGCGGCCTGGGCAGCATCCATACACAAGAAATTTGTGTTCTTTCTCCCGATTTTGGCGGCGATGCTTTTGGCGTTTTCCACCGCTTGGGGAATGACCTCCACCCCAATGAGAGACCCTGCTCCTTTACCGGCGCAAAAACCAACCGCACCGGTACCACAATACAGATCCAACACCGTATCGTTTTGGGTCACCTGGGCATATTCTGCCGCTTTTTGGAACAGCAAGGATGCCCCGGCGGGATTGACCTGATAAAAGGAATGGGGTGACAAGGTAAAGGGAATATCCATTAACACATCGTCAATGGTATCCTTCCCATACAACAACACGTTTTCCTTTCCTAAAATCACATTGGTTGGTTTGCTGTTTACATTCACCATAATGCCGGTCAAATGGGGACAAACGCCGGTGAGTTTTTCAATCAGCGCGTTTTGTGAGGGCAGATTTTTGCCTGTGGCAACCACCACCGCCATCACCTGACCGGTGGCAAACCCGGTTCTCAAATAAAAATGGCGCACCAAGCCCTTACCGGTTTGCTGGTCATACACCGAAACCTTATGTTCTTTTAAATAATCCAAAAACGCCTGACACAGCCGGTCAAACACCGACGGTTGCAATCGGCAATCATTCACCGGAACGATACGGTGGCTTTTGGGCGCATAAAAACCCAAAACCGGATTGCCTTCTTTATCGAGTCCCACCGGATATTGGGCCTTGTTGCGATATCCTTCTACCACCGGTGAAGGAATGATGGTTTCTGCCAGGGGCGGCAAACCGCCAATACGCTCCAGACAATCATTGACCCGTTTGCGCTTCAATTCACATTCGGCGTCATAACCGATGTGCCGATAGGTACATCCGCCACAGGGTCTGCACACCGAACAGTCCGGCTGGATCCGGTGGTGTGAAGGGGAAACGATTTCCTCCAAGTGACCCACCGCATAGTTTTTGGCGGTTTTGATGATCTTCACCATCACCACATCCCCCGGTGCAGTATGAGGAACAAAAACCGCTTGTCCATCAAACCGACCGATTCCGTTACCCTCGGCAGTCATATCCACAATATTCAGTTGAATGATATCATTCTTCTTCATACAATCGCTTCCTGATCAAATCTCCCGGTTGCAGTGCCAACGGACAATTGACCCACACCCTTTGCATGGCGTGGTTGGCGCTTTCCTGCTCATTTCCCTCTTCATCGGTTATGGTTTCCACCATAAATTTCATGCCAAATCCCCGGGGTGTAATGACTTCCAGCACGTCACCGGGGGAGAATTTGCTTCGTTGTTCCACCAAAATACGGTTTTCCATTCGTTGCAACACCGTTCCTGCAAAGGAGCATTTGGTGATATAGGGTAGTTGTTCATCCGGTTTGTACCGATGAAGTTCCCCTTGATAAAAGCCGGTACAGTAAGGGCGGTGACTCACCGAATCCAACTCCCGCAACAGGGTTTCATCGGGGCAAGTCCCGTCAATTTTATGCCGATAGGCGTTGACCACCGTAGCCACGTACAAAGGCGTCTTCATTCTGCCTTCAATTTTGAAGGAAGCCACACCGGCATCTGCCAGTTGGTGGATCAGGGTAAGACAGCACAGATCCCGGGAACTGAGAATGTTGGTCCCGTTTTCATGTTCTTCCACCGGAAAAAACTCGCCGGGACGCTTTTGTTCCATCAAGTGATACCCCCAACGGCAGGGCTGGGTACATTCCCCTTGATTGCCAGAACGACCGGTCAACATACTGCTGATAAAGCACCGACCGGAAAAAGCCATGCACATAGCGCCGTGAACAAACGCCTCAATTTCCATATCCGGCGGCAACTGCTGTTTCATCTGCCGGATATCCTCCAGCGTCATTTCCCGGGCAACCACCACCCGGCGTACCCCCATTTGGTAATACACCATGGCTGCCGACGCATTTTGGCAGTTGGCCTGGGTACTAATATGCACCGGCAATTCCGGTACGGTATTACGCAAAACGGAGACTGCGCCAAGGTCAGACACGATCACCCCATCTGCACCCATTTGGTACAAGGTTCTGCCGTATTCCGGCAGTTGCGCCAGTGTTTGATCGTTGGCAAGACAGTTCACCGTAACATATAGTTTTTTCCCTTGCTGATGGCATAGTTTGATCCCCCGGGACACGTCTTCCAGGGTCATTCCGGCAGAGGATGCCCGCAATTGCATCATAGGTCCGCCTACATATACCGCATCCGCACCAAACCGCAAAGCGGTTTCTAAACATTCCAGATCCCCGGCAGGGGCTAATAATTCCGGTTTTTTTGTATTCATCCGGTTCACCTCTATAACAATGTTCTTTCAAACAAACCGCAGGTTCGGGGAAAATCCGGTTGTTCCCCATTGCAAACCTGCTGCCAACGCTTTTTACATTCCTCCGGAGATTCGTGCGTAAAAGACAAGGTCACAAAATCCACCGGCAAGGATTTATCCCCCAAATACAACGGGACGGAATTATAAAGGGTGGTAAACTGCCGCTCATCACAAGACAGGGCAAACCGAACCCCTTTGCGGTCGGTCAAAACACCTTGTCCTTCACACCGGCCGCATCCCTTTTCTCCCCGCAAAGGACAGGCGCGCATTCGCATAAGAGGCAAATGACCATACACCGTCATCCCTCTGGGCAAATCGCCTCCCAACCCCTTTACCATGCCTTTGGTGACTTCAAAGGAAAGCAAGGTATCGTTCAATCCCAGGGATCGATATTCCTCCAGCGCAGCCGTGTTGGTAATGTTCAGTCCCGTGCCGCCGGTTACGTAAAAACCCATGGTTTTGGCAACGGCAATCGCCCCAGGATGCCCTACTTCCACTCCGGCAATTCCCAGTTGATGAAGTTGTTGAAGCGTGGCTGTCCATGCGCCGCTTGTAAAGGCAAGGGGTGGCAACACAGCAAACAGTTCTCCCTGCCATTCCCTGACTTTTTGGGGATTGGCAATCAGTTCCGCCGCCGGCAAGTAAAGCCGTTGGGGACAAATCCCCTTGACTTGCTCAAAGGTTTTAGCCGACACATATACCGCCGGCTTTTGGAGAGGATGATAAGGGCTTCTCTTTGGTTGACGCCAGGGAATCACCTCTCGTTTTGCACCCTGGACACGAAGCACGGTTAATTGCTCTAAACCCTGTTTTCGCAGTTGTTTCAGGACAGGAATGGGAACCAACAAACCCGGTTGAATATGGGCGGTAAATCCCTTTGGTAAATAGGGTGTTCCGCCGCATTTGAACAAGCATTCTTTAGCAAAGTCCTCCTGCAACGGCCGGTTGACCGCCGTTTCCGGGGGTTGGCCGGTTACGGTTACAGTTGATATCCCATCGGTGACGATCAAAGAGACCGGTTGGTCTTTGATCACGGTTAAGCACATATCCACCGGAATATGTTGCCGTTCCTGACGGTACAATCCGGTTAAGGTGGGCAATATTTTATCGGTTTGGGCAGTATCCTCCCGAACCCGATGGCCAAACATATCACAGGTGCGTTTGCCGGTGATATAGCCATCGGTAAATCCGCTGCGGGAAAACACCGCACCAAGCAACGGAAGATCCGGCTCATCCCCTGCCAGGGCGGCACGGGTTTGGGTGATGGCGGCGGCGGCATATTCCGGGCGTTTCATTCGTCCTTCGATCTTAAACGAATCCACACCCAACTCTGCCAAATCCCGAATATGGGCAAGATGGCTCATATCCTTAAGAGAAAGGGCGTATGCTTTGCCGTCCTGTCTGGTAAAATCCAGCCGGCAAGGTTGGGCGCAAAGCCCCCGGTTGCCGCTTCGGCCGCCCAGCATAGAGGATAAATAGCATTGACCGGAAACGCTCATGCACAACGCCCCGTGGACAAACACTTCCAGCTCCATATTGGTCTGGCGGCGAATCTTGGCAATCTCATCCAACGACAGTTCCCGTGCCAACACCACCCGGGCAAAGCCCATTTGTTCCAGCGCCTTTGCCCCTTCTGCATTATGAACGGTCATTTGGGTAGAACCGTGCAAGGAAAGGTTGGGACAAATGTCACGCACCAAGCGGTATGCCGCCAGGTCTTGAACGATGATCCCGTCACCGCCTGCCGCAGCCACTTCTTCAATCAAACGGGCGGCGGCTTCCAATTCGTTGTCAGACAGAAGGATATTCAATGCGGCGGTTGCTTTAACCCCACGGGCGTGACAATATTCGATCACCTGGGTGGGGCTTTCAAATCCCCCTGCATTACGCCGGGCATTGAACTGACCGCACCCAAAATATACCCGGTCAGCACCACTGCGCACCGCAGCCATTAACTGTTCCATATTCCCTGCAGGCGCCATGATCTCCGCCATGAATACCCCTCCTTTCCTTCAAAAGCACGGACAAACTCCAGTTTATATCATTGTATCACATTTCCCCGGATTTGACTACTGTTTTATAAGGGAAAAAATATTTTTCAAAATTTTAAAAAAACACTTGATTTTTCATATCAGATTCGGTATAATACATAAGCACTCTTAAAGAGATGCTTATTTGACCCGGAGAAATGTCCGAGCTGGTCGAAGGAGCACGATTGGAAATCGTGTATACGGTCAAAG
>CAYLYC010000050.1:0-9080 GCA_964387715.1 uncultured Eubacteriales bacterium
AAATACTCGGAAATACATACAGTATTTCCTGCGTTTTATGCCGCGGCTGAACAAATAACCGCTCTTCCTAAAATCTTCGACCGCAAATCCCTTCCTTTCCCATGTTTCCTATTGCAAAAAGCCGATGGATTTGGTATAATACATTCAGTAGAATATTGGGAGGTACATACCATGAAAAAACCAAAATGGCTCGACGAATTTAAAACCTTTGTTATGCGGGGCAACGTGCTTGATCTTGCCGTTGGCGTTATTATCGGCGGTGCATTCCAATCCATTGTAACTTCGGTTATCAATGATCTGGTTATGCCCTTTGTGGGTCTGCTCACCGGCGATATCAACTTTGTCAACCAATTTGTGGTGCTTCGCCTGCCTGACGGTGCTGCCGAAGGCACGGTATACAAATCATTGGAAGAAGCCACCGCTGCCGGCGCTACCACCTTTAACTACGGTTCGTTTATTACGGCGGTCATCAACTTTATCATTATGGCAATCGTGATCTTTTTGCTGGTAAAGGGCATCAATAAAATCACCGCCCTTGGTAAAAAGAAAGAGGAAGTGGTTGTAGAAGCGGCTCCTACCACCAAGACCTGTCCTTTCTGCTGCAGTGAAGTCGCCATTGAAGCCACTCGTTGCCCCCACTGCACCAGCCAGTTGAACGAACAATAATTTTCTCACCAAATCCTTCTCCTCCACATACAATAACATTGGACGGGCTGTTTTTTCACTCTTTGTAATTTTTCCGTATAAGTTGCATGGGTTATGGCAACAATATCCATGCAAGCCGCTATTACAAAAAGGGGTTTTTCCTCTATGGAGATGAAAGAATTGACCGTAAAACGAGGAGACATATATTACGCAGACTTAAGCCCGGTGGTCGGGTCTGAACAAGGGGGCATCCGTCCGGTACTGATTGTCCAGAATGACGTTGGCAATCGGTTCAGTCCCACGGTAATTGCCGCTGCCATTACCAGCCAGAGTGATAAAACAAAACTGCCCACCCACATAAAGGTCAACGCCGTGAGCTCCGGTCTTGCCAAGGATTCCATTGTACTGCTGGAACAGGTGCGAACCATCGATAAACGCCGATTAAAAGAAAAGATGGGCACCTTGGATTCCTGTTCTATGGATCAGATCAATCAGGCACTATCCATTAGTTTCGGATTGGGTCAATGAAGAAAGGGATGCAAAAAGAGTAAGGCCGTTGCCTTGTTTTTGCTCGGTTTGTTCATGCTACCCATTTTTCCGATCCCATGAAAAAAAAAAAAAAAGGTGCTGTATGCCACGGTTTCGTTTTTTTACAGCACCTTTTCTTATTTTATTTTCCACAACGCTTGCGACACATCCGCCAAGCCCTGCAAATCCAACTGTTCCACCCGGGCGGTAGCAGGTAAACCACACTGTTCCAGGGCGGCAAGAACCGTTTCCTTGGGCAGTCCCATACCGGCGGACAACGCATTGACCAGCGTTTTGCGCCGTTGGTTAAATCCGGCTTTGACCACCTTGAAAAACCACCCTTCGTCCTCCACCGACACCGGCGGCGTTTCGTAAGGCGTCAGGCGCATGACCGTGCTGTCCACCTTGGGTGGCGGCAAAAAGGAACCGCCGGATACGGTAAAAATCTTTTCACATTTTGCCCGATACGCCGCTCCAACCGTAACGGCGCCGCTATCCCGACTGCCCACCGGAGCACACAGCCGATTGGCAAATTCCTTTTGCACCATCACGGTAATGGACGCAAAGGGCAGACCGCTTTCCAACAGCATCATCAAAATATCGGTGGTAATATAATAAGGCAGATTGGCGCACACCATCACCTTCATGCCGGGAAAATGGGTGTCCAACAACTGTTTGATATCGGTTTTTAAGATGTCCCCTTCCACCACGGTAACATTGTCAAACTCCGCCAATGTTTCCTTCAAAACCGGGGGCAGACCCTTATCCAACTCCACCGCCACCACTTTGCCCGCCACTTTGGCAAGTTGGGCAGTAAGCACCCCGATTCCCGGCCCGATCTCCAGTACGCCATCCGCCTTGGTGGCGCCGCAGGCCTCTGCCATACGGGGGCAGACCGTTGGATTGATCAAAAAGTTTTGCCCTCTGGCTTTGGTAAGCACAATGCCGTGCCGGGCTAAAATTTGTTTGACGGTTTTTTCGTCAGTGAGATTGTAGGACATAACAGCACCCCTTCTGCTATCAATATATCATATTTCCCCGGATACTGTCAAGAAACATCGGATTTTTACCAAATGGCTCTTGCAATTTATGGGAAAATCGAATATAGTTATAGTATAGGAATTATCCGCTGATTGATGAAAGGAGTGCTCTCCCATGGCTCAACCTGCAAAACGTACCGACAAACACAATTATTATTTGGACATTGCCGAAACCGTGCTGGAACGGGGTACTTGTTTGCGTCGCAACTTCGGCGCCATCATTGTACGCAACGACCAAATCATTTCCACCGGTTATACCGGTGCACCCCGTGGCCGTAAAAACTGCCTGGATTTAGGCGTTTGCCTGCGGGAAAGCATGAATATTCCCCGTGGGGAACGGTATGAACTGTGCCGTTCGGTTCATGCGGAAGCCAACGCCATCATCAGCGCTTCCCGAAACGATATGATCGGCAGCATCCTTTACCTTGCCGGCAGAGATATGGCCACCGGCGCCTTGGTGGAAAACGCCAGTTCTTGCTCTATGTGCAAACGGCTGATCATCAACGCCGGGATCGACAAGGTCATCATCCGCCTCACCGAAACCGAGTACAAAGAAATTTATGTACGGGATTGGGTGTTTAACGACGAATCCTTGCAAGGAAAATTGGGTTACTAATTCAAATGGCATACAACAGCTGTTACAATCCGTTGTTTCAGCTGTTTTTTTATGAGGTGAACGTTATACATGGCAAACAAAAAAGATGGTCGAACCAATGCCATGCGGATACTGGACCGTGCCGGTGTCCCCTACCGGGTCATACCCTATGAATGTGAGGAATTTATTGACGCCATTCACATTTCAGATATGCTGGGACAACCCTACGAACAAGTGTTCAAGACCTTGGTGACCAAAGGAAAAAGCGGCAGTTATTACGTATTTGCCATTCCCATTCACATGGAGTTGGATCTGAAAAAAGCCGCCAGGACGGTGGGTGAAAAATCGGTGGAAATGGTTCATGTAAAGGATCTTTTTTCCATTACCGGCTATATTCGGGGCGGTTGCACCCCCATTGGCATGAAAAAGCATTTTACCACGGTCATTCACCAATCCGCCCGGACGTTGGAGGAAATGATCATCAGCGGCGGACGCATCGGCGCACAACTGCAACTGCAACCCACCCATTTGATTCAGGTTACGCAGGGAATTTTTGCGGATATTGTCAAGGAAGGACTTGCATTCCCCGGCTAACACTGTTATAATGATTTGGTTAAGACCCCTATAAAGGAGGAACCGATATGGAGCAACAAAACAATCTTTCTCAAGAGGAACTGTTAAAGGCGGCGGAAGAAGCGTATGCCAAATCCCAGGCAGAGGAACTGACCCAACAAGCGTTGGCTGATATTCAACCTGCCATTTCAGATGAAATGCCTGAGGAACCCGTAGCCGAAGCCACGGAAGAGCAACAAGACCAGCCAGAAGAAACAGACGAACCAGAGCAAGTCCCATCGGTTTCCACCACCGCCACCGCACTTGGCATTGCCATTGGCTTGGTTGCAGGGGGGATCATCGGTTTTATTACCGGCGCAGTACCCGGCTGTTTGACCTTGGGCGTTTTGCTGGGGGTTATGGTCGGTCTGTTTTTGGATATGCGCACCGACAAAAAGAAAGGGGTTGCCTTGCCCAAAGAAACGGCAGAGGAAACCAACGTGATTTTAGGAGAGAACGAGGAGAAAGAAGACCATGAATAATTATTTGTTTACATCCGAATCGGTTACAGAAGGACACCCCGACAAGGTTTGCGACCAAATTTCCGATGCGGTATTGGACGCTATTATTGCCGGCGACCCCACCGCCCGTGTGGCTTGTGAATGCTTTTGCACCACCGGCAGCGTGGTGGTCATGGGGGAAATCACCACCAAAACCTATGTGGATATTCCTGCCATCGCCCGTCAGGTTATTAACGAGATCGGCTACGATCGTCCCGAAATGGGATTTGACGGTCATTCCTGCGGCGTTATGACCGCCATTGACGAGCAATCCCCCGATATCGCCATGGGAGTGGACAAGTCTTTGGAACTGAAAACCGGCGCAGAGGACGAGTTAAACCTCCACGGTGCCGGCGACCAAGGGATGATGTTCGGTTATGCCTGTAACGAAACCGAAGAACGGATGCCCCTTTCCACCGTATTGGCTCATGGACTTTCCAAACGGTTGGCCGCCGTTCGTAAAGAAGGGATTATTGAGTATTTGCGTCCCGACGGCAAATCCCAGGTCACCATTGAATATGTTGACGGAAAACCTGCCAGAGTGGATACCATCGTGGTTTCTACCCAGCACAATGAAGGTGTTGCCTTGGAAACCATTCGGGAAGACGTTATTCGGGAAGTCATCACGCCGGTGATTCCTGCCCATCTCATGGATGAAAACACCAAGATCTTTGTTAACCCCACCGGCAAGTTTGTGGTGGGCGGTCCTTGCGGTGATACCGGACTGACCGGACGGAAGATCATTGTTGATACCTACGGCGGTGTTGCCCGTCACGGCGGCGGTGCTTTTTCCGGCAAAGACCCCACAAAGGTGGACCGTTCTGCCGCTTACGCCGCCCGTCACGTGGCAAAAAACGTGGTGGCCGCCGGTCTGGCCGACAAATGCGAAGTGCAACTGGCTTACGCCATTGGGGTTGCCCATCCCGTTTCGGTAATGGTGGACACCTTTGGTACCGGCAAATACAGTGATGAGGCCATTTCCAACGCTGTGAACAAAGTGTTTGACCTGCGTCCTGAGGCCATTATCCGTTCTCTGGCTCTGCGCCGACCCATTTACCGTCAGTTGGCGGCATACGGTCATTTTGGCAGAACCGAACTGGACCTGCCTTGGGAACAACTGAATAAAGTGGATGAATTGAAAGCCGCTTTGGCATAAGATAAAACGATAAGCAAAAAGGATGAGGAACACGCCTCATCCTTTTGTTTTTATTCCCTATTGGTGGATGGTACATCCGTTGTGGTAACGGGCGGCCAAGTTATAAGGTCATAATATCCCCCACCCAAATTCCAGTACATGGTAGGATACCACTCGTCAAACCACACCATAAATGGATGCCTCAATCCGTTTCCCGTCATATCTTTTCGATCAAATTCCGTACGCTTTCCCACTGCGTATTGCAAAATTTGCAAAGCATCTCCTGCATCACACTGTAAACTCATATTCACATCGGCTAAAAGCCGCCCGTTGGCTTCCAAGTAATCCCATACTCCACTATTGTTTATAACATTTTGTTGTGCATATACATAATATAATACATATACGTTTTCACACCGTTTCACCGACCATTCCGAGAAATTTACCGCCATTTTCAACGTGATCATTGCATCTTCGGCATTGATTTTTCCGTCATAACTTGGGTCACCTATTATATGTTCCGGCTCTTTTGACGGATCAATTTCTCCATTTAAGATCTTACTGCAATAATATGCACGAAAATATGTGAGACGCCCTCCACCCGGTACCGCGGCAGTTGCTGTTACAGTGACCATTGACAAAATTAAGGTGACGGCGAGTATTGATAATATTATTTTTTTGGTCATAATTATCCCTCCTTATAAATCGTTGCATCGATAATATACGAATAACCGTATTCATCGGCCTGAACGTGAAACACCGATATATTGATTACCCCACATCGGTGGCGGTGACAGGTTCCACTAAATAATCAGAAAATATACCAGGATAATAGTCTGTTGGCCAAGGCCAAAAGCAAAAAAGCGTACTCGTTGTTGTAAAATCCTTTGTATCAAACTCCTGGGACTTGCCCACAGCATACTTTAATATCATCAACGCATCTGTAGCATCCACGTTACAGTCTTTTGAAACATCCGCAAAAAACGGTGAATTGATCGCACAATACACATGCATATTACCTAAAGTTCCGATGCGATCCAAAATTTTCCCTGTTTTGTAGGCAGTTGACAAATTTGATTTCATGCTAACTATGGGAGGGGTTTTTGGACGAGGTAATCTGTTGTCCGAAGCAGTCTTTTGTCGTGTTAACAGGTTGCCGTTTACACCAAAATTCAAGGCAAATAACGCATCCACCGCATTGATTTTACCATCCAAATTAGCATCTCCCATAAGGGGTGATGCAGGCGGTTCGTCGTAATTATCCATCTCGTTCTTACAATAATTGTGCCACCATCTGTAAGAACCCAATGTTTCTTCCTCGCCATAAGGCCAAGAATTATTCGCAGCATTTACCGGTATGCAAAAAACAAGAGAGAACACAATTGCTAAACAACATAACAAACGAATATATTTTTTCATGGTTTCCTCCTCCTTGATATTGATATGGGGTTCCCTGTTTTTATTATAGAGGGTGTGTTAAAAGTTTGTCAATAGACCCGGCGCAAAGTTTACAATTTGTTCACAATTTGTTCACAGTTTGTTCACAGTTGTTTCGTTTTTGGAAAAATAGGTACAAAAAACGGCTTGTATGGTGGTTCATACAAGCCGTTTATGTTAATCACTTTTATTCTTTATTTGCTTCAGCGATCACCTTTTGTACCACCGGTTGGGGAGCTTCCTCGTACCGTTCAAAGGTAAGGGTAAAACTGCCCCGACCGCCGGTGATGGAGCGCAAAACCGTAGCGAAATCGCTCATTTCAGCCATGGGAACTTCCGCTTCGATTTCTTGCATCCCTTCGTCGGTGGGATTCATGCCCAGCACTCTGCCCCGGCGTTTGGTAACGTCACCCATGATGTCACCCATGTTATCACCGGGAACAACCACCTTCAGGGAACCGATGGGCTCTAACAAGGTGGGGTTGGCATTGGCCATACCGTTACGGAAAGCAATACCGGCAGCGGTTTTAAATGCCATTTCAGAGGAGTCAACCGGATGGTAAGAGCCATCATACAAGGTGGCTTTTACGCCAACAACGGGGTAACCCGCCAACGTACCTTTTTGCATACATTCCCGCAGACCTTTTTCAACCGCCGGGAAGAAGTTACGGGGAACGGAGCCGCCGAATACTTCCTCTGCAAAAACCAGTTCGTCACTGTCGCAGGGTTCAAAGCGAATCCACACGTCGCCAAACTGACCGTGACCGCCCGATTGTTTTTTGTGTCTGCCTTGAACTTCCACCCGTTTGCGGATGGTTTCCCGATAGGCAACGGTGGGAGCGGACAACACCACGTCCACGCCGAATTTGGCTTTCAATTTAGAAACCACAACGTCCAGATGTTGTTCACCCAAACCGGACAAGATTTGTTCGTGGGTCTCCACATTGGCGTGTTGAGAAATGGTGGGATCTTCTTCGATCAAGCGGTTCAGACCGTTAACGATCTTATCTTCATCACCCCGGTTTTTGGGTTGGATGCAAACCGAATAGCAAGGTGCAGGGAAATCAGGTTTACGGGCAAGGATAACGTTACCCGGGTTGCAAAGGGTATCGCCGGTATTCACACTGGCAAGTTTTGCTACTGCACCGATATCGCCGGCGCACAACGAAGCGGTTTCTTCATACTTGCCGCCCTTGATGACGTACAGTTTGCTGATGCGTTCAATATCGCCGGTACGGGCGTTAACCACTTGGGAATCGGCCTTAACCGTACCGGAGATCACTTTAAAGAAGGAGCGTTTACCAACCTGCGGGTCAGCAATGGTTTTAAAGGTGATGGCAACCAGCGGACCTTCCGGATCGGCCTTCAGTTCCACAGTTTCCTCCCCTTTTGTGCCCGGTTCGTTACTCCGGTCAGCAGCAGAGGGAGCGTAATCGGTAAGCCCGTTGAGCAATTGATCCACACCCTCCAGAGTGTAACCGGAACCGCAGTAAACCAGTGCCAATTCACTGTTTTTCACAGCGGTGGAAATACCGGTAACCAGTTCTTCACGGGTAAAGGGTTCCCCTTCGAAGAATTTTTCCATCAGCGCCTCGTCGGTCATGGCAACTGCTTCGTTCAATTGGTCAATATATTGGCTGTATGCCGACAAGTCTGCATCAACTTCAGTGGCTTTACCGTTGGCATAGGTCAATTGTTTGCCGGTAATCAGATTCACATAGGATTGTACCTTATGATCTTCCACAATGGGAATTACAACCGGGCAAACCGACGAGCCAAAGGTGGCAGTAAGAGAATCCAGCGCTTTGTTAAAATCGGCGTGTTCCGAATCCATTTTATTGATAAAGAAGAACTTGGCGGCTTTTTGTTTGTTGGCCGCTTTGAATGCTTTTTCTTCCCCAACGGCACAACCGGATTTTGCAGAAACAACGATGACTGCCGTTCCGGCCGCCCGCATTCCTTCACACATACCGCCGGCAAAATCAAACAGACCGGGCGTGTCGATCACGTTCAATTTAAAGCCATTCCATTCCACCGGGGCAACGGCGGTGGAAAGAGAAACGTTGCGTTTCTTTTCTTCTGCATCAAAGTCCATCACAGTGTTGCCTTCGGCAACTCTGCCCAAACGATCTACTGCGCCGCTAAGATAAAGCATGGCCTCCGCCAAGGTGGTCTTCCCTTTGCCGCCATGACTGGCCAAAGCGATATTTTTAATTTGTGAGGTTACATACTGTTTCAAGTGGATACACCCTTTCTCAATGCCAAATGGCTTATAAATAGAATCAATAGCAACAATCTGCTATAACGAGATTATTGTACCATATTTTTTGTTCACATACAAGCATTTTTTATTAAAAATGCCCATATATTTACATATATTACAAAAACCATTGGTGTGATTCGTGCAAATCGACCGAAAAATCCGCCATTTTACTCTCGTTAGAATGTATGAACAGACAGAAGAAAATATTTTTTTGAATTTTGGTCAATAAATGCTTGATTTTTTCCACCCTATGGTATATAATGTACTGGCTGTGGACGTTTAGCTCAGCTGGTAGAGCATTTGCTTGACGTGCAAAGGGTCAGCG